>JBBRUO010000568.1:0-4175 GCA_038247725.1 Gemmatales bacterium | reverse complement strand
CCCCTGGCGGGAGCGGGGATCGAAGACGGTGTGGAACACCTCGACGAGCGACTTCGGCACGGCTCAACCTCCCGAACGGCGGAAAGCAGCCTGATACCCAATCCCCCAACCTTCGCCAACCTCAAACCAGAAATGGCCCTGTCATTCTGCAAGTCCGAAACACAAGTCAGAGGCATTATGCACCACCCGTCAGGTCGATTCGGGATCGTCAGGGAATCTGTTGGAGCCGTGAGGAAGGCCACGAGGGACGCATGGTCCCCCGCCCGATTCGTGATTCCGCCGGAGAATCGAGGCCAGGCCCCGACTCGGCGTTCGAAGTCCATCGGCACGGCGGACGAAGCGGGAGACCCGTCGGGGCCGTTGTTGAACCGACAATGTCGTGGGAGCCAACCCGATGGGGAGTTCTTGCCGTCGTCAAACACTCCCCGTCACGTTCGTCCGCCCCCCCCCCGGCTGCCGGAGGCGAACTGGCGGTCCCCTCCCGGCGACCGATTTGCCGGGGTGAACGGGTCGTTTGTGCTCGCCGATCATTACCCGCGGAGGCCGGCCCACAGGCGGGCGAACCACGACGGCGGCGGGTCGGAGGTCGGGGCCGTCGGCAACGACCCCCACGGGGTGCCAGCCGGATCGAGCAGTTTCTCGATCCCGGTCAGGGCGAACGTGTACTGCGTCGACTTGGCCGGCTGGTTTCCCCGTTTCAATCGTTCGGCCAGTAGCGTCACCGCGCCGAGGAATATTGCCGCCAACTCTCCCGACGACCGCGTCTCGTGGATCCGACGGAGTTCTTTCAGGACCAGCTCGATCATCGCCTTGTCGGGCTCGTCCAGCGCGTTCCCCCGCACCGACGCCAGCGACTCCGCCAACGTCGTTTCGAACCCGGCGAACCACGACACCGGCTTCTGGATCGCGGGCGGGGCGGCCGTCAACGGCACCGGCGGGGCGGCCGCCGGGTCGGCGGTCAGCAGTTCCAGTGTCGGCTGACGGGACACATCGCCGGCCCGGCGGCGGACGTACACCGTGCGCCCTTTGATTTCGAGGGTGCCGCCCCCTTCGAGGGCCAGCGATGCGTACTGCAACCGCAATTGTTCTTCGATCTGCTCCACCTCCTTATTCGTCCACCCGCACGCCGGTCCGCCGGCGGAGTGGAGGCGGGGCAACCCGCTCTTCGGGTCCGTTTCGTACACGTAGCTGGGCTGAAGTTGGGCCATGACAGTGGGCTCCGTCTCGGTAGTGCGGAAAAGGGTCGGACGAACGGCCGGGTCGCCTGACGACCCGGCCGGGGAAGTTGTTCAGCCGCGGGTCGGCTGGCATTGGAGGGGCACGTACCAACCGCCCATCGCCTCGAGGTCCGACAGCAGCATCTTGGCCGTGCGAGCGATCTCCGGCCCCTGCGCGCCGGCCGGTTTCAGGGCCAACCCGGCCATCAGGCTCCACCACACCAACGCCGTCAGGTTGTGCGGGTCCGGCTGGGCGTTCTCCTTCAGGATGTGCTTGCGGTCGAGGCGGCTGAACAAACTGTGCCCAGCCTGTGCCCCGGTCGCCTGCCCGGTCTGTTCCTGGAGCCGCGCCTTGCCGTACCCGAATGCGCTGACCACGAACACCGCCGCCAGCCCGACCCGCTCGGACCCCTCAAGCAAGAGCACCAGTCGGCGGAACAGATCCCGCAATCGGTCGTCCGGGAGGGCGGCCTTCGCCTCCTCAGCCGAACCGTACACCCCGTCCGGCTTGGACAGGATCACCGCCACGGCGAGTTTCCGGACTGTCCGGCGGTGGTTCAGCGCCACCCGCAAGTTGTTGGTCAGCAGGCCGAGTTCATTCTCGAACTGCTCCAGCGTCTCCGGCCGGTCGTCCGGCGGGCAACTGACGAACACATGAATCACGTCCGCCGCGGTCAGGTTCTCGTGATGCCGGACGAGTTGTTCCTCGAACCGCTTGTCGTTCGAGCCTTCCCCGAAACTGAGCAGGTGGCCGATGGAATCGCGCTGCCGGAGGACCGCTCGCAACCGGTCCGCCTCGCACAGGTGGCACAACATCTGCTCCGCCTCCAGGGTGGCGATCATGCCCGCCTTCTGAAGCCCCTGGTAGGTGGCGGTGGCGACGTTTACCAGCTTGACCAGCGCCCGCGGGTCGGGGCTGGTTAACTCCAGACCCGACTCCTGCGGGCCTTTCTGTACCACCTTCGCCACCATCAGCCGCGCGGCCGACTTGCCGGCGTGCTCGCGGCCGAGGGTTTCCACCGTCACGACGATCTGGGCGGCCGGCGGGGTGGCGGTCACCCGTCGGGCGGGGACCAGCGCGAACAGCCAGTTGAAAAAGGACGTTGGCATCAGAGGGGTCTCCGGTTGAGGGGGGGGCAGTTACTTGTTCATCAGGTCGATCACCAGCGGGCCGTTGTCGCCGGACTTCTTGCCCTTGTCGCGGAAGGCTTCGGCGGCAGCGGCCGATTCGGTGGCCTGGGGCATCGGAGTGCGGCTCAAGCCGAGGGCGAACAGACGGGTGTCCACCCATTCGGTGGCCGTTCGCAGGTCGGCTCGCAGCTCGTTCACCACGCGCGTCTGGCGGGTCACGCCGATGGCCAGTTCGAGGGCGATCAGCACGGGCAGGACGGCGGCGACGACGAGGACCGCCAGGGTCAGCCACGGCAAGCCGGCGGGGGCCGGCGCGCCGAACGCGGACTCCGTCATCTGGACCACCGGGGCGAGCAGCGGCTTGGTCCACGCCGGGGCGGCGTCTGGTGTCACCAGGAACGTGCCGCAGGCCGCGAGCAGCGCGAGCAACCCGGTTTGCCCGAACCGGGTGGCGGCGGTGAGCAGGAACTGCCGCACCCGCGGCACCGGCAACACGACGAGGGCCAGCATCGACACCAGGGCGAGGCCGAGGATGGGAACCAACATGAGGGAGTTCTCCGGACGGGGAAAGCGATCCGACGCGGATGGCTTCACGCCGGCAAGAGACACGCGAGTTCCCGGTCGAACGGGAAAAAGTGCCAAAGAAATGCGAAAGGCCAGCGCGAGAGCGCTGGCCTTGGGTTGTTCGGTCGTCTCGGCCGGCGGCCGTTACGGGGTGGCCTGGACGATCTCCAGGTGGAAGGCCGGATCGCTCGGCGGGTAGAGGAAGTTCGCCAGCCGCCCGTCCCGCACGGCCGCCAGCGCCGCCGTCTGGAACCGTTGCCGGCTGGCGGCCGTGAACGAACTGGGGGCGATGTCGATCGCCTGGCTGACGCTGAAGTCCCCCATGTGGACCGACACGTTACCGGGCCCGATCCGTTCGATCTGCGCGGTCATCGCCGCTTCGATACTCTGCCGTCGGGCGGAGATCTGCCGCGCGGTCAACCCGCGGGTCATCCCCTCGAACACCCGGATGACGCTGTCGCCGGCAGTTCCGTACAGGGCGTACTGGCTTTGAAGGCCGTGCCGCACGATGTTGTCGAACATCACGTGCGCCTGATCGGCCGGCCGACGCTGGAGTTCCGTGATCGTCGCCGATGCCTCACCGGCTTCGCGGAGCAGCCCGAGGATGACTCCGCGGCTCTGGCCGCTGAACTGACCGTGGACGCCGCTGGCTTGGGCGAGCGATACGTCCCGAACGGCGCGGACGTTGTTGTCTTCCCGTGTCTCGCGGATTCGGTTGCCGGGATCGAGGACGACCAACAGGTGGGTGGCCCCGCTCGGCGCGTTCCGCATCACCGACCCCGGCATGTTGATCGTGTGCGACCCCGGCCGGGTGTCCAGGTTGCTGAGGTTGGCCGTGATCGGCTCGCCGATGCGGTTCGCCAGGGCCGTCCCGCGCGCCCAGTACAGTTGGGCGGTGACCGGCGTGCCGGCGGGAACCGTGCCCTGAACGGTGTAACCGAGGGTCAGGCCGCCACGGGTCGGATCCCATTCGAGCGAGGTGGCGGCGATGTCGCCACTGGCACTCGCGGTGATCCGCAGCAGGTAGTTCCCCACGTCTCGGCCGTACCTGTCGTTGTCCCCGCTCAGCCCGTTGAACGCGAAGTCGCCGTAGTCGGTCACGGCGACGGTCCAGTTGCCCGAGGTGGTGGCCGTGTAGCTGAGGGCCGAAGCCCACCCGCTGCCGGTGCCGCTGTCGTCGTTCATAGCCACCCGGCGGCCGGTCGGGTCGAACAGCGCGATCATCGGGTCGAGTTGGTTCCGGCGGTCGGGTTGGCCGCTGGT
>JBBRUO010000567.1:0-4182 GCA_038247725.1 Gemmatales bacterium | reverse complement strand
GTGACGCGGTGTTCGGTCAGGAACTTGGCGGCGCGGGCGGCGAAGAAGGCGTCGTCGTGCATCGCCCGCCCGATGGCCGCCGGCTCGTCATCGTTCAGAGTGGCGAACAGGGCACCGAGCTGCTTCCGCTGCGACAGCCGCCGACTCCGGGGCGGGAAGATGCCACGGATGCCGTAGATGAACCAGTACCACGTCCCCACGAAGATCGGCAGGTACAGCAGCGCGAGGATGCCCTTGTACCGCGCCCGCCGCGGCCCCCACTCCAGCCCGGTCTCGGCGATCCACTGCGTCATTTCCTTCTTGAAGATCAGCAGCGGCGACAGCAGCAAGACCAGGATCAGCCAGCCGAAGCGGGAGTCGAGCAGCGGGTACCAGAACATCCAGAACGGCCGCGTGTTGATCTTCTTGTCGAGCAGGTCGGGGTACAACTCCTGGGCCAGCGGGTAGGCGTGTCCGAGCAACTGCTGGGCGTCGGCGGTCGGCGGCTGGGGGGGCGCGCGGCCGGCGGTCTCGGCGAACGTCCGCAGCAGGTGCATGGTGTGCGCGCGGGTGCGGGCCGGGGTGATGACCGACGCGGCCGTCTCGTCGAACACGGTCAGCCCGACCAGGTCGCGGGTGGCGGACGCGGCCTGCGCCACCCCGGACCCGATGGCGGTGAGGCGGCCGAGCGGGGTGTCGCCCGGCTCCCCCAGGCGGGTACTCTCGGAGGCGTCGAGGAACAGCACGCACCGCACCGGCACGTCGTTCTCGAACTCCTTCGTGATGAGCCGGTCGCGGCGGGCCGACACCTTCCACGCGATCATCTTCGGCGGGTCGCCGGGGCGGTAGTCGCGGAGTTCCAGCAACTCGCTGCCGCTGCCCGGCCGGCGGATGCGGTGGACGCCCGGCGGCGGCAGGCTGTTGAACCGCTTGGTCGCCCGCTGCCCGCCCTCGTCGTCGGTCAGCGGCGGCAGGATCAGGTACTCGGTCGGCAGGCGGAGGAACCGGCGGCGGTAGAAGAACCCGCCCAGGTCCGAGACGCGGACTTCCAGCCCTTCGAACCGCGCGACCCCCGGCAGCGTCGGGTGGACCACGTATTCCAGGTCGAGGGTGCCGCCGGGGTCGAGGGAGCCGACGCGCTTGCGACTCCCGCCGGCGACGGTCAGGCCGACCGGCAGCTTGTCGGCGAGGACGACCACCGGGAGGCGGAAGCGGGAGTTCAGCCGCACGCGGACGCGGATGACGCCGTCGAGGCCGGCCCACAAGTTCGGCAACTCGCGGTCGCCCTGCATGACCCGCCGCTCGACGGTGATGTGCCCGTCGGCCGCCCGCGAGCGGATCAGGAACCACACCCACTCGGCCAGGAACCACGACAGCACGGAGAGCGCGAGGACGGCGAGCGTCGGCGAATAGTAGGAAAGCCACGGCAGGGCGACGGCGGCCATCGCGCCGGGCCAGAACAGCAGCCACCACCCGCGTGCCGTGAGCATGAATGGGGGTCCGTCGCGGCGCGGGGTGGGGGGAATGGTCTCCCATCCAGTCTAGCGAGGCATACGCCTCGTTTCATCGGCACCGGTCGGAGGCCACGTAGCGGACGCGGACCCCCCGGTCCGGTCCCTCCGCGAAGGAACCGGTCGCGTCGCTCATCAGTGAAGTGGCGTGGGGCGTTCCGTTCCCGAAGTCACCTCCACCAGTTCCACCAACTGCGCTTCGCGGGGGTGGCCGGGGCCGGTACGTTGCCGGCGTCCAGCAGGTCCGCGAGGGCGTCGCCGGTCGGCGGCCGCTGGTCGCGGCTCTTGTCCAGGCACTTCGCCACCAGGTCAGACAGCCACTGCGGCACCGCCGGCTCCCGCTGCGTCAGCGGTGCCGGGGTGTCTTCCTGGATCATGCGCAGGGTCCGCGCCGTCGTCGGGGCGATCAGCGGCGGCGTGCCGGCGAGGAGGTCGTACAGCACCGCCGCCAGGGCGTACACGTCGGCCGGCGGGCCGAGGGTGCCGGGTTCGGCGCGGGCCTGCTCCGGCGGCATGTACGCCGGGGTGCCGACGGTGGTGCCCAGCGCCGTCAGGCCGAGGCTGTCGGCCACGTCCTTCGCCAACCCGAAGTCGGCCAGCAGCGGCTCCCCGTCGCGGTTCAGCAGCACGTTCGACGGCTTGATGTCGCGGTGGACGACGCCGATGCGGTGCGCCACCCCCACCGCGCGGGCCAGCTTCGTTACCACCGCCACGGCCTCCGCGACCGGGAGTTTGCCAGCCTTCACGCGGTCCGCGAGGGTGCCGTTGGGCGCGTATTCGAGGGCCATGAACAGCCGGCCGCCGGCCGTCCCGCTGTCGTACACGCGGACGATGTGCGGGTGGTCGAGTTTCGCCAGGATGCGGGCTTCCTCGACGAACCGGCGGGCGAAGTGCTCCTCGGACGGCGGCACCGGGTTGAACACCTTCAGCGCCACCGGCCGGCCGAGCACCAGGTGCCGGGCCAGGTACACCGTCGCCCACCCGCCCTTGCCCAGTTCACCCGTGATGAGGTAGCCGGGCACGGAGACCGGTTCGGCGGCCTCCGTCGGCGGCGGCATCAGCGGCCCGTCGAGGGTGCCTTGCAGGTCGAATTGCGCGCGGAGGTCGTCGGCGTGATCGGGGAACCGCGCGGCGTATTCGTCGGCGGCGGGGGACTCGCCGGCTTCCCAGCGGAGCAGCATTTCCCCCACGATGAGGACTTGCGCGTCCTCGAAGGGGAGGTCCGGGTGCGCGGCCAGGATCGCCTCCACCGGGGTGCGCTCGCCGTCCGTCCAGCGGGCGATCTGCTCCTCGCGGAGGACGGAGAGTGGATCGATGGCGGGCGCGGGGGAACTCATGCGGCGGCATCCGGTTGTTTCTGGGGCACGGTTTTGTTAGCCCGAAGCGCGAGCGAGGGGCGAACCACCGTTGGGGCCGGAAGCGACTGGCACCCACGACCCCACGTCCCTTGCTGGCGCGGCGGGCTAACAAAAGGGGACACCGTCACGACGGGACATCCGCCTCTTCGCCGTCGTCGAACCCCAGCCCCGGCGAGACGCGGGCGACGGCGCGGCTGAGCTTCATGCGGTGGCCCTGCGGGGTGCCGCCGAGTTCGGCCGCGATCTCCGTCCACTGCTGCCCGCCCGCCCGCCGGAGGGCCAGGTCCCGCTCGTCATCGGTCAGCCGGTCGTAGAGCAGTTGCAGCAACTCGCGGCCGATGGCGTGTCGTTCCGGGCCGGGGTCGTTGGCGGCCACAGGCGGGGCGTCGTCGCCGGCGGTTTCGGTGCGGGTCACGTCCCGCCGCTTCTGCTTGTGCCGCCGCACCTGCATCAGCAACTTATTCTGCGCCATCTTCATGAGCAGGCCGACGAGCTGCCGCGGGTTCTGGAGGTCGAATTGCCCGTCGGTCATGCGGGTGAAGAAGCTGACCATCACCGACTGCACCACGTCCATCGAATCGAACTGACGGCGGAGGCGGACATCGGTCAGCCGCGCCCGCACGGCCACCCGCACCGGCCGCTCGAACCGCTTCACCAGTTCGGCGGCGGCGTCCGCGTCTCCGGCCCGGATGCGGGCGATCCAGGTGCCGAACGGCGGGGCTTCGGTGGCGGTCGCGATCATGGTGCGAGTCCCGGTGGCGAAGTGTGGTCAACGATACCGGGGCGCGGCGACCGGGGAAACTTGCGGCCGCCTCACGCCAGGATGTCCTTCACGACTTCGCCGTGAACATCGGTCAGGCGGAAGTCGCGGCCCTGGAAGCGGTACGTCAGCCGCTTGTGGTCGATGCCCAGTTGGTGCAGCACCGTCGCTTGCAGGTCGTGGACGTGGACCGGGTTTTCGGTCACGCTGTACCCCAGTTCATCCGTCGCCCCGTACACCATCCCCGGCTTCACCCCGCCGCCGGCCAGCCACATGCTGTAGGCGTCGATGTGGTGGTCCCGGCCGACGGTCTCGCGCTTCTCGCCCATCGGCGTGCGGCCGAACTCCCCGCCCCAAATGACCAGCGTCGAATCCAGCAGCCCCAGCCGTTTCAAGTCCTTCACCAACGCGGCCGACGGCTGGTCCACTTCCTTGCAAATCTTGTCCAGCGGCTTGCCCAGGTCCAGGCTGCCGCCGTGCATGTCCCAGTCGGTGTGATAGAGTTGAATGAAGCGGACGCCCCGCTCCACCAGCCGGCGGGCCAGCAGGCAGTTGGCCGCGAAGCTCGGCTTCT
>JBBRUO010000566.1:0-4217 GCA_038247725.1 Gemmatales bacterium | reverse complement strand
ATGACGGTATCGCGGTCACTTCAGCGGCAGCAGCCAGATGTTCCGGTACTGCACCGGGTGGCCGTGGTCTTGCAACAGGATCGGGCCGGGGGTGCTGGGGTCGCCGCCCATGCCGGCGCGGGTGTTGTCCACCGGCACTTTGGCGTCGTCGTGGACCTTCACTCCGTTGTGAATCACGGTCATGTGGACCGGCTCCTTCTTGGTCTTGCCGTCGAACACCGGGGCGGTGAAGGTGATGTCGAAGCTCTGCCACACGGTCGGGGCCTTGCACGCATTCACCGTCGGCGGGTAGATGTCGTAGATGGCGGCGCAGTCGTTCTTGCCGCTCTTGAGGCCGTAACTGTCCAGCACCTGCACCTCGTACCGCCCTTGCAGGTAGACGCCGGAGTTGCCCCGCCCCTGACCTTGACCACCCGGCTCGTAGGGGACGCGGAACTCGACGTGCAGCTTGAACTTGCCGCCGAACTTCTCCTTCGTGACGATGTCGCCGTGGCCCTTGACGCCTTCCATCGTGCCGTCGGCGATCTTCCACTCGACCTGACCCTTGCCGCCCTTCTTCTCCCAGGCGTCGGCGGACTTGCCGTCGAACAGGATGACCGCCCCGTCGGGGGCAGGGGCGGGCTTCACGTCTTCCAGGTCGGCCGGCTTGGCGGCCTTGAACTTGTCGTCCAGTTTCCACTGGGCGAGCGTCGGGGAAACGGCGGCGAACACGACCGCCAGAGCGATGCGGACCATGCGAACTCCTGTCGGGAGAGGGGGGAGAGGACGGTGCGGCCGGGATGTTGTAGGGAAGTCCGGGCGGTATGATGGGAATGGGAAGCCGACCACTGGGGAGACCGCGATGGACGATGTCACCGTGATGGAGTTGCCGGCGTTCGACACCTGGGCACCGGTCCCGCCGCCGAACCCGCTGGCCGACGAGGAGCGGGCGTTCGCGCGACTGCTGCCGGAGCTGCTGACCACGCACAAGGGGCAATACGTCGCCGTCCTAGGCGGCAAGGTGGTCGGGAGCGGGGCCGAGGAAGTGGCGACGCTGAAGCAGGCCTACGCCGACTACGGGTATTGCCCGATCCTCTGCCAACTCGTGACTGACAAGCCGCGCGTCGCTCGCATCCCTTCCGTTCGCGTTCTCCGGGGGGTCTAACTCGTGTTCCAATACCCCTATCGCGTCGCCACGCCGGACGAACCGCCGGCCGCCTTCGTGCTGTTGAACATTCGTGCCATTGGCTCGGATGAAGGGGATCGCGGAGCAATTAGGCTTGATCCCGTCTCGGCATGTCCATGTGTCGGGGTTCGATGGCGTGGGTGCTAGCCGGCCAGTCTACCTCATCAGGCTCGTTGTCCGTGACTTGCCGGAAATCGAAGTGCCGGTCATCGGGGCTTGGCAATTCCGCTACGCCATCCTCGGCCGAGACGTGTTGAACCTGTATCGGGTGGTGTTCGACGGACCCAATCAGCGTTTGGAAATCAGCCTCTGACCGCGAAGGATCGCTTCTCATGCCCGCAGTTGTTCCCCATCGGTTCCTGGTTCGCCTGGCGCACCCGTGCCCGTTCGTCAAAGGCATCCCCGCCGACCCGGACGCGGATCGCCTCTTCGACCTACCGGACGCCGCCGTCTTGCGGAACTTCGCGGAGCTAGACGACGCCAACAACCACGCCGACGTGCGGCTGGCGTGGAACGACTTCGGCCTCGCGGTGCAACTGACCGTAGGCGGCAAGAAGCAGCCGGCGGAAGGGGACGCGGACAAGCCGAAATCGTCGGACGGACTGACCCTATGGCTGGACACCCGCGCCGACCGCACCGCGCACCGGGCCAGCCGGACATGCCACCAGTTCCACTTCCTGCCGGCCGGCGGCGGATCGGACAAGGAGGAGCCGGGGTTCTCGCAGTCGAAGATCAACCGGGCACAGATGGACGCGCCGCTGTGTAGCGCCGCCGAGGTGCCGTTCCGCTGCCACTTCCCGAAGGTCGGGTATCGAATTGAGGCGTTCTTGCCGGCCGCCGCGCTGACCGGGTGGGATCCGGAGCAGCACCCGCGGTTGGGAGTGTATTACCACCTGCGGGACCGCGAACTCGGCGACCAATACTTGGGGGTGAACGCCGAGTTCCCGTTCGCCGACGACCCGTCGTTATGGGAGGTGCTGGAGTTGGTGAAGTAGGTGCGTGGCGCTCCCGTTGGTCGCGACGACGACACGGCGGTTGTCGTCGCCGCGACCAACGGGAGCGTGCGAGAATCACCCCAGCGACCACGGCTTGCGGTACTCCTTGGTCAGCATCTTGGCGGCTTCGGCGTCGCCGGTGAGGGTCTCCTTCACCGGGTCCCAGGTCAGCTTCTTGCCGGTGCGGACGGCGATGTTGCCCAGGTGACAGACGGTCGCCGAGCGGTGACCGATCTCCACGTCGCAGATGGGCAACTCGCGGGTCTTGATGCTGTCCAGCCAGTTCTTGTGGTGGCTGCCGGAGACGGCCAACTTGATGTCGCCGCCACTGCCGAGTTTACTCGCGTCCTGCTTCTCTCCGTTCATCACCACTTCGATCCGGCCGCGGTCCACGAAGATCGTACCCTTCTCGCCCTCGAAGGTGCAGCCGCCCTTGTAACCCTGGCCCTGCCCGCACTTGACCACGACGCCGCTGGCGTAGGTGTAGGTGATGTCGGACGTGTCCGGCGTCTCGTACCAGCCCTTCGGATTGAACTTGCCGGTGCCGACGATGGTGGTCGGGCCGCTGTCGTCCATGCCGAGCGCCCACTGGGTGATGTCCAGGTGGTGCGCGCCGAAGTTGGTCTGCTGGCCGCCGCTGTAATCCCAGAAGAAGCGGAAGAGGTAGTGGACGCGGTTGGCGTTGTACTTGCGGTCGGGGGCCGGCCCCAGCCACAGGTCGTAGTTCAGTTCGGCCGGCGGGGCGGAGTCGGATACCGGCATCTTCGCCTTGCCGGTCCAGTTCGGCCCCGGCAGCCCGACCTTGACGGTCTGGAGTTTGCCGAGGTAGCCGTTGCGAACCAACTCGCACGCCTGGCGGAAGCGGCCGTCGCTCCGCTGCTGGCTGCCCGTCTGCACCATCCGCTTGTGCTTGCGGGCGGCGTCCACCATCACCCGCCCCTCGGCCACCGTCAGCGTCAGCGGCTTCTCGACGTACACATCCTTGCCGGCCTCGCAGGCGTGGACCGTCGTCAGCGCGTGCCAGTGGTCCGGGGTGCTGATGACGACCGCGTCCACGTCCTTCGAGTCCAGCAGTTTGCGGTAGTCGGCGACGGCGAGCGGGGCTTTGCCGGTTGCCTTCTCCACGGTGCCGGCGGCGGTCGCCAGGTGCTTGGCGTCCACGTCGCAGACGGCGGTGACGGACTTCAGGAACGCCCGCATGTTGCCGGTGCCCTGTCCGCCGATGCCGATGCAGCCGACGCGAAGGCGCTCGGACGGGGCGTCGGCGGCGAGCAACGCGGAGCGGTACAACCCGGCCGGCAACGACAGCAGCGCGCCGCCGGCGAGTCCGGAGCCGAGGAACGAACGACGAGAGAGGGACATGAGCGGATCACCGGGGAAAAGGGAAAGGGTCTACCGCCCACGATACCAGACCAACCCGTCCGGGGGAAAGAGTCCGTCGGCCGAATCCGCATCCGAAATGGAAGCCCCGTTGCGGTTCGCGTAAACTAGAAAAGGCACTTGGAGGGCCACGCATGATCGTGAAACTGCCATTCCCGGCCACGCTGCGCGATCTCATGTCGGCGAAAGGCAAAGCGGAATTGATCGGCGGGAGAATCGTCGAACACACGGCTAGCGGCATCATACCGGGTCGGGTGTCGAAGCGGATCGTTCGGTCGCTCGACGATTTCACCCCGCGACTCGGAATCGGCGAGGCGTTCGGTGATAACGTCGGCTACGCGATCGATCCGCCCCTGACATCCGGGCGTCAGTCCTTCAGCCCGGACGCTTCGTTTCACATGGGGCAGTTGCCCGCGAATCAGATGGGATTCGCCGAAGGTGGACCGACGTTCGCGGTGGAAGTGCGATCCGAGAACGACTACGGGCCGTGGGCGGATCGAGAGTACGCCGCGAAGCGGGCGGACTACTTCGAGGCGGGCACGCTGGTGGTGTGGGACGTGGACCCGGTTGGGCAAACCGTGACGAAGTACGACGCCAACAACCCGACGGCCGGCACCGCGTTCCGCCCCGGTGATACCGCCGACGCCGAGCCGGCCGTCCCCGGCTGGCGGCTGGAT
>JBBRUO010000565.1:0-4234 GCA_038247725.1 Gemmatales bacterium | reverse complement strand
CCGGCCACCAGCGTCAGTTCCGGCGTCCGCCGCACTTGTGCGACGAAGTCGGCGGTGGACAGGATCGGCACCCCCCGGCTACGGAGGGCGTGCGCGCCGCCGAACGGGTCGCCCGCCGCCCCCTCGCTGTCGTCCACTGCGAACGCAACCGACGTGCCGGCCTCGGCGCAGAGGTCGAGGATGGCAGGGGTGTAGTACCCGAAGCCGACGAGGCCGACGTCCGGGGGACCGGTCAGAGGCAACGGGGCGGGCGTCGAATCCGCTCCGGCGTGGAGTGGCGCGTGTCCTTGCATCGATCCGGGTTCCGTTAGGTGCTGGCGGGCCTGAATCGGCACCGCACCCCGCGCCCACGGCCCTCTATCGGTTTCCTGCCACGGACGCATTGACCGATTCCGACCCGATGCGTCTGCGACGGCGGTGGCGAGTGCGGACGAGATCGCGGTGGTGAAGAAGTGGGTGGAGGATCGGGGGTCGAAAGCGGTTCACGGTGCGAGACTTTGTGCGAGGGGTCGCGACCCTGGGTGGGTTTCTGGGTCGGACGGGAGATGGGGATCCCGGTGTGCGGACGCTGTGGCGTGGCGACCAGCGACTGCAAGATCTCCGAATGGGCTACATGATTCACAAGAACGATGTGGGTAACAGATACGGGTGAACAGGCGGGTCTTCAACGCGGTCGGGAACCTCGGGAAGTGGCGGACAAAAGTGTTTTATTATTTCGGCCGGCCGGGTACGCTCTGCGAGATGAAACCCGCCGCCCTCATATTCGTGGTGTCGTTCGCCGCCGGCGCGGGGCTGGTGCGGCTGGCGATTCCGGTTGAGTCGGGCGGCCGGGCCGAGCCAGCTCCGGAGCAGACAAGCGGGGAAGCGGAAGGGTTCGAGCGTGAGGCGAACTACGAAGCCGTCGAAGCGTCCGACTTGCCGTTCGACGGCGCGGACATCGAGTTGACCGGGGACGGCAATCGGTGGCACGTTGGGTATCGCGAGCCGAGTGGCAAGGTCCGTCCGACAACGGACCTTGCCCCCGACGGGACGACGGCCGTTCGCCTGCCGGCCAATTCGCGAGTGCGGTTGACCCTGACGAGCCGCGATTACGTCTACATGTTGGCATTGCCCAAGATCGACCAATCCCAGGTCGCGGTACCGGGCCGGGAGTTCCGGCTGGAGTTCCGGACCCAGGCACCGGGCGCGTTCGCGCTTCGCGGCAGCCACGTCTGCGGGCCGCCCAGCCGGGCGCTGGACGTGACCGTGCGGGTCGAGCCGAAACCGGATTTCGAGGCATGGCTGGCGGACATCCGCGACCGGCAGCCGAAGGAGAACCCATGACTCGACAGAAGACCGCCGTCTGGCTCGCTCTGGCCGCGTTCGCGCTCGGCGGGCTGGCGGCGTACCTGATCCTTCGGAAGCCGGCCGGGGTCGATCCCGCGCCGGTGGGTGGTACTCCGGAGCCGCTTCCCGTGCTCGGGATGGTACCGGAGTTCAGCCTGACCGACGCCGACGGCGGCACGGTCGGGCTAAAGGAGCTGCTCGGCCGCGCGTGGGTGGCGAACTTCATGTTCACCCGGTGCGGGGAGACGTGCCCGGCGCAGTCGCGGAACCTCGCCGAACTGCAAGCCAAGATCGGCGAGGCACCGCTGGCGAATCAGGTCCGTCTGGTCTCCATCACGCTCGACCCCGATCACGATACCCCGAAGGTCCTGACGGAGTACGCCGCCCGCCACAAGGCCCGCGCCGGGTTCTGGCACTTCCTGAGCGGTGCGGCGGACGATGTCGTCTGGCTCAGCCGGAAGGGGTTCAAGCTGCCGGCCGAGCGGCCGAAGGGGAAGGCGGCTCCGACGCACAGCCAGCAGTTCGCGCTGGTCGATCCGTGGGGACAAATCCGCGGCTACTACGACGGCACGTCCGCGACCGCGATGGAGAAGCTGCGAGGCGACCTGGAGTTGGCGGCAGTCGAGGCGGCACCCACCGCCGACCCCATCGCGGAGTCGGCGGCGCTCCGCGACCCGCGTCAGAAACTCGAACCCGAACTCCGCGACCCGAGCTGGCTCCGGGGGCGGCAGAAGGAGCAACTGGCCGCCGCCAAGGGGTGGGCGGTGTTTCATGACTTCGGCTTCGCGGATCAGTTGGACAACACCGGTATTACCTTCCGGCACCGCGTCGTGGACGACGCCAGCAACCTGTACAAGCCGGTCCACTACGACCACGGCAACGGTCTGGTGGCGGCGGACGTGGACGGCGACGGGCTGATCGACCTGTACTTCGTGAACCAGGTCGGCCCGTGCCAGCTCTGGCGGAACAAGGGCGGCGGGAAATTCGAGGACATCACCGCCAAAGCCGGCGTCGGACTGGCGGAGCCGATCAAGGTGACGGCCGCGTTCGTGGACGTGAACAACGACGGCGCGCCGGACCTGTACGTCACCACCGTCCGCGGCGGCAACCGCCTGTTCCTCAACGACGGGAAGGGGGTGTTCGAGGACGCGACCGAGGGGTCCGGGCTGGGGCTGGTCGGCCACTTCTCCTCGCCGGTGTTCTTCGACTACGACCGCGACGGCTTCGTCGATCTGTTCCTGTGCGACGTGGGCGTGTTCACCACGGACACGCTGCTGCCCGTCACCCCGTTCGGCCCGGCGGCGGAAAAGGACGCGGCGAAGTACCAGTATTACGAGGCGCACAAGGACGCCTTCTCCGGGCACCTGAAGCCGGAGCGGTTCGGCACGTGCCGGATGCTCCGCAACCGGGGGGGCGGGAAGTTCGCCGACGTGACGAAGGAACTCGGGCTGGAGTACACCGGCTGGACCGGCGACGCCACCCCCATCGACGCCAACGGCGACGGCTGGCCGGACCTGTATGTGCTGAACATGCAGGGGGGCAACGAGTACTACGAGAACGACGGCGGCCGGCGGTTCGTGAAGAGCCGAGCGGTGTTCCCCAAGACGCCGTGGGGGGCGATGGGGGCGAAGGTGTTCGACTTCGACAACGACGGCAAGTTCGACCTGTACGTCACCGACATGCACTCCGACATGAGCATCGGCGTCGGGCCGACCGTGGCCGACGAGAAGCGGAAGAGCAAGGTCATCTGGCCGGAGTCGTTCCTCCTGACGAAGGGTGCGAGCGTCTTCGGCAACGCGCTGTTCCAGGCGCGGGGCAAGGGGGAGTTCGCGGAGGTGTCCGACGAGAAGGGGGCGGAGACGTTCTGGCCGTGGGGGCCGAGCGTCGGCGACCTGAACGCGGACGGGTTCCAGGACGTGTTCGTCACCGCCGGCATGGGTTACCCGTACCGCTACGGCATCAACAGCCTGCTGCTGAACGACGGGGGCACGCGATTCCGCGACACCGAGTTCGTCCTCGGCGTCGAGCCGCGCCGGGGGTGGCGGACGGCGCTGCCGTGGTTCGAGCGGAAGGGGAACCCGAGCCGGCCGCTGGTGGAATGGGGGTCGCTCAGCACCCGCTCGGCGATTCTCCTCGACCTGGACGACGACGGCGACCTCGACATCGTGACGAGCGAGTTCGGGGCTGAGCCGATGGTTCTGGTCAGCAACCTGAGCGAGCGGAAGAAGGTCCGCTTCCTGAAGGTGCGGCTGGTCGGCGGGATGACGGCGGACGGGAAGGCCGGAGCAGGTCAGCCGGGTCCGGGAGCGAAGTCGAACCGCGACGGCCTGGGGGCGGTCGTCCGCGTCCGTTGCGGGAGTCGCAACTTCATCCAGTGCCACGACGGGAGGTCGGGCTACCTGTCGCAGGGTTTGTTGCCGCTATACTTCGGACTCGGCGAGGCGGACGCCATCGACGAGATCGAAGTGACGTGGCCGTCCGGCAAGAAGCAGACGTTACCAGGTCCGGTGAAGGCGAACGAGTGGCTGACGATCCGCGAAGGCGAATAGCCCGTGACCCATGTGGCCTGACTCTCCAGAGCTGTCTATTTCGACTGTATCCGTCCCTTCCCAGTCGCAACGGCTTCTGCCATCATTCCTTGCGTCGCCCGTCCCTGACTGGGAGAGCCATGGACCATCGCTTCGAAGCTCGTCGGCGGGAGATGCTCGACTCCGCCGTCTGCCCGCCCGACCTCGCCGCCGAGGTGCTGCCCCAACTCGACGCGTTCCTCCAACCGTTCGTCCAATCCCTGACCGAACCCGAACAGCACACCCACACCCGCGAGTCCGTCCAGGGCCTGGTCTCCTCGCTCGACTCCAAGACCGGCGAGGGCATCGCCTACCTGCACGACCGGGGCCGCCAAGGGCTG
>JBBRUO010000564.1:0-4261 GCA_038247725.1 Gemmatales bacterium | reverse complement strand
CGTAGGAGGCAACGGACAGGTGCTGCTCTGTCAGCTCGTCCCCGAGCGCCTGCTCGATGGTGCCCGGGAAGTCGCCCGGTGGTGTTCATCCAGGGCGGACCGGTTACCCTCGAACACCCGGACCTTGTGCCGGTTGAGGCACGGGACGTGATACCGGTCGCGGGCCGTGGTCGGGTCGCGGAGCCGGCCGCACCCGACTAGCCCCGGGCGAGCGACCCCGCGAGGGCAGCCAGGTCGCCCTCGATGGCGACCACGGCTTGCGGGTCGCCGGCCAGGTGCCGGTCGCGGTCCGGGTCGATCACCACCCAGCGGACGCCATCATCGAAGGCCGACTGAAACCACTCCTGTTGATCGGCCGGGCGGAGCACCCCGACCTCATCCGCCTGGCCCCACCCGGCCCGGTCGATGTACTGGTGGGCGGCGTCGGCGGTGGTGAACACGGCGACCGCCTCCTCGCCGTCGCCGTCCCCGGCTTGAAACACCGGGGTGTTCAGCCAGTTCGATGCGTGCGCGGTGATCACGAACAGGCTGCCGGACGGGCCGGCGGCCACGCCGAAGCGGCCGCCAGTCGCCTCCTTGTCGGCGGAGGTCGCGTCCGCCCCGCGACCGCCCATCAGCGGCCGGCCGCGGCCGACCCGCCTGCTCGGGTCGTTCGTCCGCACCCGCATCCGCGGCCGCACGGCCCCCTCTTCCCCAGGGACGCCGTGACTGTGATACCCCCCGGCGACGGTGGCCGGCTCGCCGGCGTTGGGTTGCTTTTCGGACATCGCGTGACTCCTTCGTAAAAATGCGTTACCAAACCCGGTCGTTATGTGGCCGACCGCTGCTCTCTCGCCAAGTCCCGGAGGGTGCGGGCGAAGCTGATGTTCTCCTGCACCTCATCCGGGTTCTGAAGCAACTCTTTCAGCGACCCGTCGATCAGGCTCTCCAGCCATTGGCCGAACCGCGCGTGCTGGGGCCGCTCGTCGTACTTCGTCAGGGGACGACTCGAACTGCCTCGTGTCGATTTCAATCTGGAGGCTGTAGCTTTCGTCCTAGTATCGCATGGTTGGCCTTCCTGAAAGCGGCCCTCGCCGCGAACACTAACCCACGGCACGTTACCAGCAGATGCGGTGCCGTTGGCGGGCCAGACGTTTGGCGATCACGACTCGGTGTTTGCCTCCCGAACGATCCGGCGTCATGAATCCGCCCCCCGTTCCTTCTCGCCACCAGGCCCGTCCGACCCGGCCGCGTATTCCCGCATTTCGATTCGCCCCTCCCTCCACCCAGACAAGATCGGCTCGACGATCCGCCACGACTCCTCGGCCTCATCTCCCCGGATGGACAAGACGGCGTTCCCGTCGAACACGTCGAGGAGCAGTCGGGCGTACGCCGACAACTCTTGCGGTGCGAGTTCGGCGGCGAGGGTGGCCGGGTCGAGGACGAGCGGGCCGCCGGGACCGTTGATGTTCACCCCAAGTTCCATGCGATCCGGGTTCAACCTCAACCGCAGCACGTTCGCCGGCGGTGCGGCCTGCTCGAACGGCAGGTGGGGAACCGGGCGGTAGTGGATGACGATCTCGTTCTTGTCCCGGCCCAGTGCCTTGCCGGTGCGGAGGACGAACGGCACTCCGGCCCACCGCCAGTTGTCGATGAACAGCGTGACTTCGGCGAACGTCTCGGTCTGCCGGTCGGCCTGAACGCCGGGTTCGTCCAGGTAGTTCGGGATGTCGCGCTCGCCGACCCGCCCGGTCGTGTAGCGGGCGCGGACGGTGTGCCGGGCCACTTCGTCCGGCGAGAAGCGCCGCACCGCACGCAGTACGTCCACCTTGCGGTCGCGGAAGTCCCGCTCGTTGAACGACACCGGGGCTTCCATTGCCGCCACGCAGAGCAGTTGCAGCAGGTGGTTCTGCACCATGTCCCGCAGTGCCCCGGCGTGGTCGTAGTACCCGGCCCGGCCTTCGAGGGCGACGGTTTCATCCCATACGATCTCGACTTTCTCGATGTGGTCGCGGTTCCACAGGTACTCGAACACCCGGTTGGCGAACCTCAGCCCGAGGACGTTCTGAACCGTCTGTTTGCCGAGGAAGTGGTCGATGCGGAAGACGGAGCGCTCGGGGAACGACGGTCGCGACAACTCGTTCAACGTGCGGGCCGAGGCGAGGTCGTGGCCGAACGGTTTTTCGATCACGATCCGGCTGTCGGCGGGCAACTTCATTGCGGCGAGGGCGCGCAACACCGGCTCGAAGACGACCGGGGGGAGTGCGAGGTAGACGGCGACCGGCCCGCCGGTCTCGGCGATGACGGCACGGAGTTGGTCGGCGTCGGTCACGTCTGCCTTCCGGTATTCCAACGCACCGATAACACTCTCCCGAACCGCTTGAGGGATGTTCGGGCGATACTGGCTGAGGCGGTCGGCGATGTGCTGGCGGAACCGGCCGGTATCCCAGCCGTCTCGACCGACTCCCAGGATCGAGCCGTGGGGGAGAAGTTCCTGATGCCGCAACTCGGTCAGGGCGGGGATGAGGTAGCGGGCAGTCAGGTCGCCCGTGGCACCGAGAATGATGAACCTCGTCGGCATGTGCTGTTTACCTCGCAATCGTGCAACTCAGTGCAGCCGGGTCGAATGTCGTTTGTGGTGGAATAATGTTGCAAAATCCGCGCCGCTGGCGCGATAATTGCTCCCGTGTCCAGCGCTTTAGATCAGATACGGAACCACGACTTAAACGGGGCGGTTGATGCCTGGACTCATCGAAGATTACGCCCTGATCGGCGACTGCCAGACGGCCGCCCTCGTCGGCCGGGACGGGTCGATTGACTGGCTCTGCTTCCCCCGGTTCGACTCGGGGGCCTGTTTCGCGGCCCTGTTGGGTACGCCCGAGCACGGGCGTTGGCAAATCACTCCTGCCGACCCGATCCGCAAGACGACCCGCTCCTACCGCGACGACACGCTCGTGCTCGACACCACGTTCGAAACCGACACCGGCACCGTCACGCTGACCGACTTTATGCCGATCCGCACCGGCCAACCGGATCTCATTCGGGTGGTTCAGGGCGTGCGCGGTCGGGTGCGGCTGCGGACGGAACTGGTGGTTCGGTTCGATTACGGCAGCATCACCCCGTGGATTCAGCAGGAACCGGGCGGCGTGCGGGCCGTCGGCGGGCCGGACACGATTCACGTCCGCACGTCGGTTCCCCTCATCGCGGAAGGGTGGACGACGGTCGGCGAGTTCGAGGTGGGCGAAGGCGAAGAAGTCTCGTTCGTGTTGAACTGGCACCCGTCGCACCTCGACCCGTCGCCGCCGATTGACCCGACCGCCGCGGTCAAGTCCACGGTGGAGTGGTGGCGGGCGTGGGCGTCGAAATGCACCTACGAAGGGGAGTGGCGGGAAGCCGTCGTCCGTTCGCTGGTCACGCTGAAAGCGCTCACCTACGCCCCGACCGGCGGGATCGTCGCCGCCCCCACGACCTCGCTGCCGGAACACATCGGCGGGCAGCGGAACTGGGACTACCGGTACTGCTGGCTGCGGGATGCCACGTTCACCCTGACGGCGTTCATTCAGTGCGGGTACACCGACGAGGCGGCCGCTTGGCGGGAATGGCTCCTTCGAGCCGTCGCCGGCAAGGGGTCGGAACTTCACATCATGTACGGGCTGGCCGGCGAGCGGCGGTTGCCCGAGATGGAACTGCCGTGGCTGCCGGGGTACGAGAACTCTCGACCGGTGCGGATCGGCAACGGGGCTTACGACCAGTTCCAACTGGACGTGTTCGGCGAGGTGATGGACTGCCTGCACCTCGCCCGGCACTACGGCCTAGAGACGCCGTCGGGCGGGTGGCGGGTCGAGCGGGAGTTGCTGGCCCGGTTGGAGGAAGTCTGGCAACGGCCGGACGAGGGCATCTGGGAGGTGCGCGGCCCCCAGCGGCACTTCACCCACTCCAAGCTGATGGCGTGGGTGGCGTTCGATCGGGCCATCAAGGACGCCGAGCGGTTCGGGTTGGAAGGCCCCGTGGATCGCTGGAAGAAGTTGCGGAACGAACTGCACGCCGAAATCTGCGATCGGGGCTTCAACCACAAACGGAACGCCTTCACGCAGTTCTACGGCAGCGACGAGGTGGATGCCGCCGTTCTGATGATGGCCGAGGTCGGCTTCCTACCGGCGACTGACCCGCGCATCGTCGGCACCGTCGCCGCCATCGAACACGACCTCGTTCGCGTCGGGTTCGTGGACCGCTACCGCACCGAGAGCGGGGTGGACGGGTTGCCGAAGGGCGAGGGGGCGTT
>JBBRUO010000563.1:0-4294 GCA_038247725.1 Gemmatales bacterium | reverse complement strand
GTCCGGGCTGTACGCCACGGAAGACACCGAGCCCGTGTGCCCCTTGAGGGTGGCCTGTTCCTGGCCCGTCGCCACGTCCCACAGCTTGATCGTCTTGTCATGGCTCCCCGAGGCCAGCGTCTTGCCGTCCGGGCTGTACGCGACGGAAGACACGACTTCATCGTGCGTCATGCGGTTGCGGGGGATCTGCGAAGCACTTGGTTTTTGGGGCAACAGCGGTATGCCGTCATTTGGCTTGGTCTGTCCACCCCCAGGCGTGCCCTCTTCCGGCTTGGCTGCGCCGGGTTCTTGCTTCGAGCAACCGGTGATGACGACGCACGCGACGACCAGGCAGGTCGAGCGGATCAGTTTCGGTGTTCTCACGGTGCAGAGTCCTCCGCCGCCGAACGGGTCTTCTCCGGCAGCTCTCCCACCGGGGACTCCCGCAGTATCGCCGGTGGGTTCGGCTGCGTCAAGTCACCGGCAACCGTGATCGCGTCCCGGTGCGGGTTGTCGTAGCTTATCCCCATCGCACCCGCCTCCGCACCCCGACCCGCGCCCATGATTACCAAGATGACCGGCACCCTGACCCGCGTCCACGAGGACGACATCCGCGTCGAGGTCGGGCCGTTCGAGTATCAGGTGCTGGTGCCGGAGTCGGTGCGGCGGCAACTGCAACTCCGCGCCGGACAGGAAGTGGCGCTGCACATCACCGAGTATTTGGAAGGGAACAGCGGCGGCAACCGGTTCATCCCCCGCAAGCTCGGCTTCACCACTGCCCAGGGCTGTTCAGCGGTTGAAGTTGTGGAAGAATTCACCGAGGAGGGTCCGAGAGGACACATGAGGAAGAAACCCTCCTTCCCAGTGTTTTCTCCGCGTCCTCTCGCGCCATCCGCAGTGAATCCGTCTTCAAACTGAATGAATCTGCGAATGGCCCTGGATCGGACGCCGATCCTCCCGTTCTGGGGTGGAATGTTCGTCGCTCGCTGGCGTCTGGAAGGTTAGAATCGGCGTCTGATCGCGTCCTTACGACAGTTCGCCTCCCGCCCCCGCGCGAGACACCCCGATGAACACCCGGCTGCTGTTCGCCCTCGCGGTCGGCTCGACCGCGCCGTTCGCCGTCGCCGCCGAGCCGTCCGCCGCCGACAAGAAAGTGGCCGCCCTGACGGTCGAAATCGACCGGCTTCTGACAGCCGACTGGGCCGCGCGAGACATCAAGCCGGCCGCCGAGGCGGACGACGCCGAGTTCTGCCGGCGGGTGTACCTGGACCTGATCGGCCGCATCCCGAAGGTGTCCGAGGTGCGGGCGTTCGAGACGGCCGCCGCCGCCGACAAGCGGGCGAAGTTGGTCGAACTGTTGCTCACCAAGCCGAGCCACGCCACCCACTTCGCCAGCGTCGCGCGGTCGAAGTGGCTGCCGGAGACGCTCACCGACCAGCAGACGATGTTCTTCGGTCAGCAATACGAAGACTGGCTGCGGAAGCGGTTCGCCCAGAACGTGGGGATGGACGAGATCGTCCGCGCCACCCTGACGGCGGAGGTGGTCGTCGGGCAGCGGGGGCAGTTCCGGCAGCCGCGGCCGAACCGCCCGTACGACGCCGACGAGGCGGCGATGGCGGCCTTCTACCAGGCGGCGCAGTCGAAGCCGGAGAACCTCGGCGGCACCGTCACGCGGGCGTTCCTGGGGGTGAAACTGGAATGCGCCCAGTGCCACGACCACCCGTTCGCCCCGTACACCCGCGAGCAGTTCTGGCAGTTCGCCGCGTTCTTCGGCGAGTTCACCCCGCTGCCGCCGAACCGCCCCAGCTTCGTCGGCCCGGTTCGCCCCCAGTCCGACAAGAACACGCTCGCCATCGACGGCACCGACCGCAAGGTGACGGCACGGTTCATGGACGGCACCGCCCCGATCTGGACGGATGATAAGACCCCCCGCGAAGAGTTGGCCGACTGGGTGACGACCCCCGGCAACCCGTACTTCGCCCGCAACCTGGCCAACCGCCTGTGGGCACAACTGTTCGGCGTCGGCATCGTGGACCCCCTCGACGAACCCGGCGAGAACAACCCGCCCAGCCACCCGGAGTTGCTCGACGCGCTGGCGAAGGGGTACGCCGACTGCGGGTTCGACCAGCGGCGGATGGTCCGCGCGATCGTCGCCAGCAAGGCGTACAACTTGACGAGCCGGATCAGCCACCCGTCGCAAGGCGACCCCCGCCGGTTCGCCCGGATGAACCTGAAGAGCCTGACCGGGCACCAGATCTACGACAGTTTCGTCACGGCCACCGGCGTCCGCGACACCCAGCCGCGGAATCAGGAGTACTTCAACCGGAACGGCGACACCGCCAGCCGGTTCAGCTTCAAGACGCTGTTCCCCGACCCGCCGAAGCCGACCGAGTCGCAGACGAGCATCCTGCAAGCGCTGGCGGTGATGAACGGCAAACTGACCGCCGACCAGACCAGCCTGGACAAGTCCGAAATCCTCGCGGCCGTGATCGACGCGCCGTTCCTGGACACCGAGGGGCGGCTGGAGACTCTGTTCCTCTCCGCCGTCTCCCGTACGCCGACGCCGGAGGAGACGGAGAAGTTGGCCAGCTACGTCGAGCGCGGCGGCCCCTCCGGCGACCAGAAGAAGGCGCTGGCGGATGTCTTCTGGGTGCTGCTGAACAGCCCGGAGTTCCTGTTCAATCATTGAGAATTCGAGTTCAATCAATCGGAACGCGGATGACGCGGAAAAGAGCGCGGATGAAGAGGATCAGACACAATTCAATCTTGTTCAGATCTCGGCTTTGATCCTGACTTCCATCCGCGTCATCCGCGTTCCTCTGACTTGATTCACTCCCACATCGACCACCCCGGAGGTTCCCCCCATGGCCCGCATCGACCTGTCTCGCCGCCACTTCTTGCGAACCGGGGCCGTCGGCCTCGGCGTCGGGTCGTCCGGCTGGTTCCAGCAACTGGCCCGCGCCGCCGACGCCGCCAAGACGAAGCCGAAGAAGAGCTGCATCCTGCTGTGGATGAGCGGCGGCCCCAGCACCATCGACCTGTGGGACTTGAAGCCGGGCCATGACAACGGCGGCCCGTACAAGGAGATCCCGACCAACGCCCCCGGCTTGAAGATCGGCGAGCACCTGCCGCAACTGGCCAAGATGGGCGACCGGCTGGCCGTCTTGCGCGGCATGTCCACCAAGGAAGGCGACCACGGCCGCGCCACCTTCCAGATGCGGACCGGCACGCTACCCCTCGGCGGCATCCAGTTCCCCAGCCTCGGCGGGCTGCTGTCCAAGGAACTCGGCGACCCGACCAGCGAGTTGCCGAACTTCATCTCCGTTGCCCCGCAGCGGTTCTTCAGCACCGAGGCGTTCGGCCCCGGCTTCCTCGGACCGAACTACGCCCCGCTCATCGTCGCCGATAACTTCTTCCAACAAGCCGGCCAGACGCCCAACCTCGACAACCTGCTAAAGGTGCAGAACCTGGACCGCCCGGCCGACGTGAGCAAGGACCACGCCGATGCCCGGCTGGAACTGCTGAAGCAGATGCACGAGGACTTCCTCGCCAGCCGCCCCAGCCCGGTGTCGGCCGGGCACCAGGCGGCCTACGACCGCGCCACCCGCCTGATGCAGTCCGACGCCGGCAAGGTGTTCGACCTGACCCAGGAGAAGGACGCGGTGCGGGACAAGTACGGCCGCAGCCTGTTCGGTCAGGGGTGCCTGCTGGCCCGCCGGCTGGTGGAGAAAGGCGTGCCGTTCGTCGAGGTGAACCTCGGCAACTGGGACACGCACGGGAACAACTTCGACCTCGTGAAGGGGTTGTGCGGCACTCTGGATGGCGCGTGGGCCGCGCTGATGGCCGACCTGAAGGACCGCGGGCTGCTGGACTCGACGCTGATCGTGTGGATGGGCGAATTCGGCCGCACCCCGAAGATCAACCAGGGCCGCGGCCGCGACCACTACCCGAACGCCTGGAGCACGGTGCTGGCCGGCGGCGGCATCAAGGGCGGGCAGGCCGTCGGCAAGACGAGCCGGGACGGCACCACGGTTGAAGAGCGGGTGACCACCACCGTGGATCTGCTCGCCACCGCCTGCCAGGCGCTGGGCATCGACCACAAGAAGATGAACATGTCGAACGTCGGCCGCCCGCTGCCGATTGTGGACAAGTCCGCCGACCCGGTGACGGAGGTACTCGCGTGACCCCGCGCATTTCGAACCACCATTCCGGGAATGGCACCCGTCTTCCACCTCCCCTCGTTGAGGGGAGGTCGGGGGCGCCGCCGCCGGGAGGGGAGTGGGCCGGTCTTGTTAACCCCCCACGTCCGCAAGGG
>JBBRUO010000562.1:0-4316 GCA_038247725.1 Gemmatales bacterium | reverse complement strand
TCGGGCCGTCGCAAGGCGGTTCGGCCAAATCATCCCCCGACCCGTCAGGTCTGGTAGGCCGCAAGGCGCGAACGCCCTGCCGGGTCATTTCCGAGTCATCCGGTTACCGTGCCGAGCAGCGCCCGCACGGCGGCGCGGATGTGGTCGGGCAGCGTCGGCCACGCGGCCACCAGCGCGGCCAACTCCGGATCGACCGGCGCCCCTTCGGTATTGTGGGTACGCCCGGTGGTACGCCCGACCGGTGCGGCGGACGGAAAAGCCTTGTCCGGCAAGGTTTTGGAATCGGCGGCATGGGGACTTAAAATCCCCCGGCCCTCACGGGTCATGCGGGTTCGAGTCCCGCCTCGCCTACCTGTTCAACAAGTCGGATGTCGCCTACCGCTCTTCCGTTTTCGCGAGGGGGGCGTGCCACTCACTCGCCAGTGTGGTCGGCGAACATGGGTGGGAATCAGGGGCGCGGCCAACCGAGACCGGCGGGATTTTGGCGTTCACTCGAGAAGCCCCGACTGGCGCTCCCGTCACCAGTCGCCGGGAACGACTTCGCCGCCGGCGCGGGTGCCGACTGCCTGGAACACTACCCGCGAGACGCTGGCGCGGACGAACCGCACCGACCCATCGGCCAGCGCCGCGTTCATCCCGCCGGTGTGCCGGCTGCCGTAGGCCGACCAGCGGTCCCACACCTCCGGGCCGAGCGTCGTCCACGGGATCTTTGGCGGCGGGGTCGGGGGGAGCGGGAACGGCGGGGGCGGCGGCGGGATGTACGGCTGGGCGTGGGAGTAGTTGACCGGTCGCCAGGTGGCCAGCAGCAGGCCCGCGCCGGGGTTCTGCCCGAACGTGCCGGCCCACCCGGCCAGCGAGCCGACGGCCACGAACGGCGGGGACGGGACGGCCGGGTCGAGGGGGGCGGTGAGGAAGCTGTCGAGGTTGCCGTCGCCGACGATCCGCTCGCCGAATAGGAGCGTGTTCGACGTGCCGTCGGTGATGCCGAGGAGCCGCGTCTGGTTGCGGTTGGACGTGGTGCCGAGGGCGAAGACGCCGTCGTTGGTGGCGCGGCTGGCCGGATACGCGAGTGTCCCGGCGTTCGCCCCGTAGGTGGTCGCGCCGAGGGACAGGGTGCCGAACGGGAACGGGTTCTCGCCGATGCCGGCCGACGGGCAGACGAACACCGACAGCGCGGTCGCGGCTGGTGTCCCTGGCCCGCCGAAGTTGGGCGCGGGGGAGGCGAAATTCCACCGGGAATGCAGCGGCTGCTGCTCCAGGTGTGGGAGCAACTCGACGAACAGGCTGGTACTCCGCCCGTCGGGGCCGGGTTGGGCCAGGCCGACCGGCAACTGCTCGTCGTTCGTCCCGGCGTAGGTGTGGGCGGCCAGCGCCAGTTGCTTCAGGTTGTTCGAGCACTTCATCCGCGCCGCCGCCTCGCGGACCTTCTGCACCGCCGGCAACAGTAGCCCGATCAGGATGGCGATGATGGCGATCACCACCAGCAACTCGATCAGCGTGAACGCGATCCGGCGGCGCATGACGACCTCACGTTTTGGAAAAAGCCCACCATTAGGGTACGGCATCCGCCGCCACACTGCCAGCGAGGGAAGCCGTGAGGAGCGAGCGATCCTGCGGGGCGACGCCGGCGAACGCCTGCGCGTAAGTCGCCGCCAGCGGCAGGTCGATGTACGTCTCGGTGTCCAGGAACAGCGGCACGTCCGGCCACTCGTCCCCGAGGGCGAGCGGGTTGGCGTACAACTCGATCACCCGATCCGCCATGAACCCGTCGGCGGCGAACGGCTTCGCCAACGCGAACGGGTAATCGGCCCCGTTCACCGCGTCCCAGATGGCCGCACTCAGGTTCGCCGGGGCGTGCGGCGTCGGCGGGAGCATGTCCAGGTGGACGAGGTGGACACCCGCGTCGAGTGCGGCCTTCCCCTTCTCGACATAAGCCGAGACGCTCGCCGCGCGGTCCTTGTTCGACGGCGACGCGAGTTCGAGCAGGGCCACGAGGCGATCCGTCCCGACGCGGCGAACGGCGAGTGAGGACTGCTTCACGGGACTCGCCGACAGTCGCGCGCCGGCCCGCGGCGGCCGCACCGCCACCGCGACCCCGCCCGTGCCGTTTCCGGAATCGATCGGACGCCCGTTTCGCAGCGGGGTCGGACTCGACAAGGTGAGGATGTCCGATTCGAACTTGCCGAAGTGCCGCTCCAGATGAACGAAATATCCGTCCGGCAACAGTCCGGAACTCATCCTGAGCCGGAGGCACGCCAGCCACAACTGGTGAAAGTCGTGGAAGGCGGGCGGATCGACCAAGGTCCAGTCGTGGATGGGCATGGGTCACCTCCGTGGCGGTATTGTATCACAGCCTGACCGCCTTTTCGCCGGCGTCATCGTCACCAGTCCGACGTCGATGTACTGCCCGCCGCGGTCGTTCTTCGCCGACACGGCCAGCGTGTTCGTGCCCTTCACCAAGGTCTTGCGCGCGGCCTCGGAGACCGGCACGTCGGTGTACTCGGTGGTGAAGCCGGGCAACTTCGCGGCGAGGATGCCGTTGATGAAGACTTCGCCGTCCTCGTCGCAATGCACGCGCAGCATCACCACGCCGGTCGGCGGTTCCTTCAGCTCGAACGTCCGCCGTGCCCAGATGGTCTTGCCGGTCCACTCGGTGCCGATGACCGCGCCGGGCGTCGTCTTGCTGCCGAACCCGCCCTTGCCGTCCTTCCAGTTGGCGGCGTCAAAGTCCGGCTTTTCCCAGCCGGGGGCGGGCATTTCGGTGATGTACCGCCACGCCTGGGCCGTCTTCTCGCTCGTCGGCACCAACTCGGCGACCACAGGAGGCGGGCCGAACAAGGCCTTGTGCCACTTGGCGGTTTCGGCCACGTCCAGCTTGATGACCGCGCGGTCGTAGGTGAGCAGGCCATTGACTTCGATTTCCACATCCGTGGTTTGTGTATACACGGCGGCGGCCAATCCGTCGCCGATGAGCGGGTGCAACTTCACCATCAACGCGCGATAGTTCGTCCGCAATTCGTCCTCGGTCTTGTAGGTGCGGTAGCCCCAGTTGCCCTGGTCCTTCCAGAGGTGATCCTTCACCGGCAACCCCAGCCCGCCGAACTCGCCCAACACCGATACTCGCTCTTTCATCACTGGAAACATGCCGGGGCCGGGATAAACGTGCATGTCTTTCATGTCGCCGAACCCGCGGTCCTCCCACCCGCTCGGCCCGTTCACCGGTCGGGTGGGGTCGTACTCCTTCACCCATTTCAGGATGGCGTTGGTGTCGTGCTGGCCCCAGCCTTCGTTGAACGGCACCCAGCAGAAGATTGACGGGAAGAACCGCAAGTGGTCGATCATCGCCTTCAACTCCGCGCGGAACTGCTTCTTCTCGTCGGCGGTGAACTGGTCGTCGGCGTCAGCCTTCGCCCCCGGCGCGACGAACTGCTTCTTCGTCCGGTTGATGGCGCTGGGCATGTCCTGCCACACCAGCAGGCCGAGTTTATCGCAGTGGTAGTAGTACCGCGACGGCTCGACCTTGATGTGTTTGCGCAACATATTGAAGCCGAGCTTCTTCAGCAGTTCCAGGTCGTACTTCATGGCCTCGTCGGACGGCGGGGTGAGCAGCCCGTCCGGCCACCAGCCCTGATCCAGCGGCCCCACCTGGAACAGCGGCTTGCCGTTGAGCAGCAGTCGCGGAATGCCCTTCTCGTCCGGCCCGACGCCGACCGTGCGATAGGCGAAGTAAGTTTGGATCTGATCGACGATCTTGTTCTCCCTCGCGAGCGCGAGGCGGACAGTATACAGGTATGGGTTGTCGGGCGTCCACAGGCGGGGAGTATCGACGGTCACATCCACTTCCTCGGTCACGTCACGGCCGGTACCCATGACTTTGACCTTATACCGCTTCCCGAGGGCCACTTGTACGCCGAGTTCGTCTCCGGCCTTCGGGTCTCGTAACGTCACCACGAGTTTCGCGGTGGTGCCGTCGCACGTCGAACGGACGGCCACGATGTGGCTCTCCGCCACCGGTTCCATCCAGACCGTCTGCCAGATGCCAGTGACTGGAGTGTACCAGATGCCGTGCGGGTTGCGGATCTGCTTGCCGAGCGGCTGGCTGCCCGTGTCGGTCGGGTCCCACACCCGCACCACCAGTTCGCCTTTGCCGTCCTTCAGCACGTCGGTGATGTCGAAGTGGAACGGGTCGGACATGCCCTTATGCGTGCCGAACTCCTTGCCGTTGACGAAGACCGTCGCCTCCCAGTCCACGGCCTCGAAGTGGAGTAGCACCCGCTTGCCGTTCCACGCACTGGCGTCGATGTCGCGGCGGTACC
>JBBRUO010000561.1:0-4319 GCA_038247725.1 Gemmatales bacterium | reverse complement strand
GGCTGGGCGGGCTACGCATCGCACATCACAAACGTCGCGATCACGCTGCAACGGATGGAGGGCCAGTTGCGGGATTTCGGAGTGGACCTCTTTGAAGCGCTCCTCGAAGGGGGAGTTCCGGATGACGAAGGGGCGTTGCGGGAAATCGATCAGCGACTCCCTACGCCCGTCACGGGAACGATGCCACGACATCGACGCCGAACGCAGCGCGCGAATCGATTGGCCCTGTCACGTCAGCAGGAAGGCGGCGCGGCCGCCAAGTAGCACTTGGCGGCACGCGGTCCACGGCCTTCGCCGACCGCGAGTAACGGCGGCACGACGAAGGCGGTCGATCCGAACAATCGCGATTGCAAGGAACCCTGCGACAGTGCATAATACTCCAAGAAATTGGGAGTATTTTACATGGCCCGTTCCAACAAAGAAGCCGTCCGGCAGCTCGCTGTCGTTGCCAACAGACAAGGGGGTTATTTCACGACGAAGCAAGCGATCGAAGCCGGGTACGGCTACAAGCACCTCGATTACCACGAGACGGCGGGGAACTTCGAGCGGGTCGATCACGGCCTCTATCGTCTCCCAACAATTCCCGTCACCGAACACGACGACCTGATTCGCCTCGCCCTTTGGAGTCGTAACCAGAAAGACGAACCGCAGGCGGTCGTTTCCCACGAGTCCGCCCTCGTCCTGCACGAACTGACCGACCTGCTCCCGAACCGCATCCACCTGACCGTGCCGCGCACGTTCCGCAAGCCGGTCCCGAAGGGGTGCATGCTCCACAAGGCGACACTCGCCGACGGCGATGTCGAGGAACGGGCCGGCTTTCGGGTCACGACGCCTCTGCGGACGCTGCTCGATGCGGCGGCCGGCACCGTCAGCCAAGAGCAACTCTCAAAAGCCGTCAAGGACGCTCTCGAACGCGGACTCGTGCGACGGGCGAAACTGACCCAGGCGCTGGACGCGAGCCCGAACCTGACCCGTCTCCGCGCCGCGTTCGGCAGCGGCAAGACAAGAAGCAGAATCGCGTAACCGACGCGAAGGAGTCGCATGGCCAAACAGTTCAAAACCGCCGCCGCGTTCAAGACCGCACTCGAAGCCCACCTGCGAAAGCGGGCGGCCGAACGGAGCGTGCCGTACAGCACCCTGCAATTGAAGTTCGTCATGGAGCGGCTGCTCGCCCGGCTGTTCCGCACCGACGACCCGCCGTGGCTACTAAAAGGCGGGTTCGCCATGGACCTGCGGTTCCGGCCGCGGGCGCGGACGACCAAGGACGTCGATCTGTCGGTATCCCTCGTCACCGCGGGCGACGGGCCAACGTCCGCGGAGCTGCGCGACATGCTCCAGGAGGCGGTGGACGCCGACCTCGGGGACTACCTCACTTATCGGATCGGCACGGCTCGGAAGGAACTCACCAACGCGCCGGGCGGCGGCGGCCAATTCCCGTGCGAGGCGGTGATGGTCGGCAAGACGTACGCGAAGATCCACATCGACGTGGGCATCGGCGACGCGCGGATCGGCACCCCGGAACGGCTCGTGGGCGACGACCTACTCGACTTCATCGGCGTCGCACCCGCGTCGGTGCTGGCCATCCCCAAGTCGCAGCAGTTCGCGGAGAAAGTCCACGCCTACACCTTCCCGTGGGGCGACCGGCTGAACACCCGCACGAAGGATCTGGTCGATCTCGTCCTGCTCCTCGAACGCGGGGCGTTGGACGCCGCCGAGATTCGCGCGGCCCTCGCGGCCACCTTCGCGACCCGGAAAACGCACCCGCTTCCGCCGTCGCTCGGGCCGCCGCCCGCAGCGTGGAAAGACGAGTTCGTCGGCATGGCGGTGGAGGCCGGCATCTCGACGAATGACTGCATCGCGGCGTTCGGGTTGCTCGAACGTTTCTGGGCGGACAACACGCTCGGGGCCGCCGTCGAATGACGGACGCAACCGAAATGCGGCTGCAATGAAACCTCGGTAGTTATTGGCAACTACCGAGGTTTCATTGCAGCCGCCCGCTCCCCTCGCATCCGTTACTCACTCGCCCTGTCGAGTAGCTGAATCGAGTCGGCATCAAGTTCGAGCGCGGTGGCGTCGAGGAGGTCTCGGAGTTGCTCGACGCTCGTCGCACTCGCGATGGGCGCGGTGATGCCGGGGCGGGCGAGCAGCTACGCGATCGCCACCTTGCCCGGCGTGGACTTGTATCGGGACGCCGCGGCGTCGAGCGCCGCGAGGATGCGGAAGCCCCGCTCGTTTAAGTACCCCTTCGCCTTCGTGCCCCGCGCGCTCTTCGCGAGGTCGGCTTCCGTCCGGTACTTGCCGGTCAGGAACCCGGCGGCGAGCGAGAAGTACGGGATGACGCCGAGCCGTTCCGTCCGGCACAGGCCCTCGAGTTCCGCCTCGTACTCGCCGCGGTCGTACAGGTTGTACCCCGGCTGGAGGCACTCGTACCGGGGCAGGCCGTGCCGGCGGCTGATGTCGAGAGCGAGTGCTAGCCGCGGGGCGGTGTAGTTCGAGGCCCCGATGTGACGGACGGTCCCCCGGCGGACGAGTTCCCCGAACGTCCCGAGCGTTTCTTCGAGTGGCGTCGATTCGTCGTCCCGGTGGGCCTGGTAGAGGTCGATGGTATCGACCTGCAACCGGTTGAGCGACCGCTCGACGGCTTTCAGGATGTACGCGCGAGACAGGCCCTTCTCGCCCGGCACCACTTCGAGGCCGACCTTGGTGGCGAGGACAACGCGGTCGCGGTTGCCGGTCGCCTTCAGCCACCGCCCGATGATCGTCTCCGACTCGCCGCCGGAGTTACCGGGTGCCCACGCCGAGTACACGTCGGCGGTGTCGATCAGGTTGAAGCCGCCGGCGACGAACGCGTCGAGGACGCGGAACGACGTCGGCTCGTCGATGGTCCAGCCGAACACGTTCCCGCCCAAGGCGAGCGGGGCGACCCGAAGGTCGGAGTTTCCGAGCGTGCGCAGGGTCATGGTGTTACTCCGTTCCGGGGTGGCTCCAAGTTACTGTCGCAGTTCGTCCCGTCGCCGACAAGCGAGCCCGCCGGTGTGCCGGCCGTTCAGGGCCGCGTTACCGGTTAGTCCGAGCACCGCATCGACTCCCATCGGGCTCTGAAGGATGCCCGTTCCGCCTGGGCAGGGCCGTCGCCGTCCGGCCGCCGCGCGGTGCCAGCCACGGGTGAGCACGCGCGGCGACCAGACGGCGACGAAGGATGCCCGTTCCGGCGGAACGGGCGTGGGGCGAACCCCGCGGCCCCGATATGCGAGACGTGACCCGCCCCGTCCTCCCCTCTCCCACCCGACGCGTGCCAGTCGCCTCCCCGTCGTGATAGCGTCTCCCCGCGTCCGATGTGTCCGTTACCCACAGGTTTTTCGCGGAGGGTTTTTACGATGGACGACGAGTTGCGCCGCTTGGCGTGGACGATCACCGACCTCACGTTCAAGTTGGAACTGACGGCGGTCCGGGAGTTGAAGGCCGTGTGCGAGAAGGGCGTGCAGAAGTTCGGCACGCCCGAGTTCGACATCTGGGAGTGCCAGATCCGCGTGCACCGCATGCGGGCCCGCGAGTTGAAGGCGAAGATCCTCGCCGCCCACGCGCGGGTCGCCAGATTGATCGTCGCGGCGGAGTTGGAACGGGTCCGCTCGCTCCAGCGTCCGGCCACGGAGGTCGAACTCGCCCGGCTCCGACGCGTGACGATGAGGACGACGAAGGATCAACGGCGGGCCGCCCTTCGGGTGATCCGACGGGCGTGCAACAGCGATCGGGCGTGCGAGCGAGCCGACGGCACGCGAGCAATGCCCAAGCGTCCCGCCGCCTTCGATCCGAGTCAGCAACCGCAGGTTCGGCGACAGGGACGAGACGAGCAGAGTCAACGGCGTGCGAGATAGCCACCACCCGCCCGTCGCGTCCCCTGCCGCCCCCCACGGACACAGAGGACGCACCCATTCCCTGCCGGCCACCCGGCCCCGCGGATTCCGTTCCGGCTCGGAAGGATGCCCGGTTCCCCCACAATAACGCCCGTCGCCGTCAGGTTAGGTGGCGACCCGGCTCCCGCTCTTGTCGAGCTGTAGCAACTCGACCTGCTCGTCCCCTTTGTCGGCGCACAGGATCAGGCCGAGCGGCGTCCCCTCGCCTTCCTCCGCCTCGTGCTTCTCAAGCTACAGCAGGTAGTCTCCATCTGCCCCTTCTCGCAGGGCCATTTCTGGTTTGAGGTTGGCGAAGGTTGGGGGATTGGGTATCAGGCTGCTTTCCGCCGTTCGGGAGGGTGAGCCGTGCCGAAGTCGCTCGTCGAGGTGTTCCACACCGTCTTCGATCCCCGCTCCCGCCAGGGG
>JBBRUO010000560.1:0-4322 GCA_038247725.1 Gemmatales bacterium | reverse complement strand
GCAGCACAGCCTACCAGTATATTCGGTCCCCGGAAACGGTCATTCGTTCACCTGGGATCCCGTCCATGCTGCCCCCGCGATGGCCTCGCGGAAGTCCCGGATCACGGCGTCCCGGTCGGGCGAGTCCGTCCGGTCGGAGGCGTCCAACAGGGTGTCGCCGATGACGCCGTTGGCGTCGATGGCGTCGATGGCGGACGCGAACAGTTCCCGCAACTCCGTCGGCCGGCCGGCGTAGTACGCCTCGGCGTCGAAGTCGTCGGGGATGGCGGCGGCGGCGGCAATGTCGTCGTCGTCCAGCGTTTCAATGACGGGTTTCATCGAAAATCCGGCAGGATACCCCAGGCTTGAGCCGTGGGGAGGAATGCCGGCCTCCAAGGCTTAGGTGGGGTCGAGGACACCGGACAACCTACCGCACCACCCGCCCGCCGTCTGCGCCCGACCTCCGTGCGTGCCAGTCAATCCAGGATCGACGAACCCGGCGCGGGGCGTCCTGCTTCAGCATTCGCGGCGTTCGCCCCGCCACGGGCGTGCGGTGCGGATGTGGTCGGGGTTCTCACCCCTTCCTTGTGGTGTCGAGGGGGCACCGGTCGGAGAGCGGCGAGCCGGTCGGCGGTGCCGAATGAGGGGCAGCGGGGGAAGGGGCGAGCAGCGCGGCGAGTGCGGCCCGCTGGTCGGCCGGCAGCGCGGCGAGTTCGGCGAGCAACCGGGCCAGATTCCCCGGCGAACCGGCGTCGGGTGCCGGTGTCGAGGTGGGGGTTCCGTGGGGGGTGGCGGCGGCAATCGCGGGATTCCCTTGGATTTCCAAGGGTCCGGCGGCGGGGGTCACTGGTTCAAATCCAGTAGCGTCCACTAGACAAAACCCCTGGTTTCCCAGGGGTTTTGTCCGTTCTCGGGCCGTCTCGTCTGATCGTTCGGTTGTGGCTCCCCGTCGCGATTGCAACTCGTTCCACCCTCACACCCGGCGGGTACACCCCGGACAGGCGGGCACAGGAGGGATGCTCCTTCATGCGAACCCTCGTGCGGACCCTGGTCGCGTTATTTTCGGCCGTCGCGCGCGGCGACGACAATTTGGTCCCCGTCGGTGACGCGCCGGACCCCACCGCAGGGGCAATCCGGCGAAATTGGATCGATTTTCGGTTTCCCTCACACTTTTCTTTTGACAAGCGAGGAGGATTGGATACCGTTTCTGGTGTCTGATTTCCCGTCACGCGGGGCGACCTGCCGTGTCCACACCCGAATCCTGCCGTCTGTGTTCGAAGTCCCTCACTGCACTGGCGGACCTGACCGGTCTGTGCGAGGAGTGCCTGCGCACCACGGACCGCACGGTACCGACGGTTCCGGAAGAACTGACGACGCGGGCGGCCGCCGTGTCGCCGACCGACTCGACCGCTTTCTTCTCGCCCTCGCTCGGCACCCGCTCGGTGCCCACCGGCGAACCGGAACCACTCGTGGTGTCCGCTCGGTTGCTCCGCCTTCACGACCTGGGTTGGCTGGATGTCCGCCGCATCTGTCACGGGGGCATGGGAGAATTGTTCACCGGGTACGATCCCGGACTCCAACTCCAACTGGTGGCCAAGTTCATCCGCCCGGACGCGGTCAGCGAGTCCACCCGCAACCGCTTCCGGGTGGAGGCGGCGAGTTTGGCCCGCCTGAAACACGATAACGTCGCCCGCCTGTTCATGTACGTCGAGGGGGAGGATCCGTTTCTGGTGACGGAATTCGTCGAGGGGGGGACTCTGGGCGACCGCCTCAAAGGGGGGCTGCTGTCCGCCACCGACGCGGCGGAAATCCTGGAAGGGGTGGCGCGGGGGGTGGCGGCGGCTCACGCGGACGGGGTGATTCACCGCGACCTGAAACCGAGCAACGTCCTCCTCGACCGGACGGCGGACAGAGTGGTGCCCAAGGTGACCGACTTCGGCATCGCCAAGGATGTCGCCGCGTTGGAGTCCTTAACCCAAGGCCACGCGATCCTCGGCACGCCGGAGTACATGTCGCCGGAACAGGCGCGCAGCCAGAGCGCCGACTGCGACGCGCGGAGCGACGTGTGGGGCCTCGCCGCCACCCTGTATTCGGCCGTCACCGGGCAGCCGCCGTTCACCCGCGACCTACTGCTGCCGCCGGTCTTGCGGGAGCCGCTCACGCCCCCGGAGTCGCTCGCCCCGAACCTCCCCCCGGACCTGGCCGCCGTCATCCGGATGGGTCTGGAGAAGCACCCGAACGACCGCTACCAGACCGCGACGGAGTTCGCCGACGACCTCGCGCGATACCGCGCCAGGAAGCCGGTGTTGGCCCGCCGGCGGACGTGGCCGGTGCGCGCCTGGCGGCGGGCGCAACGGCTACCGAAGGTCGCCACTGCGGCGGTGTTGGTCGCCGTCGTTGCGACGGTCGCTCTCGGCTCGGTCCTGCAACGGGAGCCGGTGTCGGTGGCACCACGGGAGCACCCCGACGTAGCGGATCAGCGGCGGCTCGACAATTTTATGGCCGAATTGGCACGGGGGAGGTCGATCACCCTCATGGGCGAGTCCGGCGTACCGGTGTTCACCGAACAGGGTTTTGGGGAATTCGCGTCCGTCCGGCAGAATGGTGTCGGGAACGCCTTCGGCCTCCACTCCGTGAGCACCGGAGTCTGCCTCCTAACTGGACGCCTACCGATCGACCGGTACGAGGTGTCGTTCGACCTCGCCGAGATCGCGTCGCTCCCCACTGACCGCAACGCGGCGCGGCATCAACTTGGAGTGGTCGTCGGGTTTCACCGGTTGCCGGCCCCGCCGGGTGCGACGGTCGCGCACTGTTTGGCCGCGACGTGGGACGACTTTCAGCCCCAAGGGCTGGTGCCACAACCGCCGATCCGCGGGCGGGTGAGGATGGTCAGCCAGTTGCTCGTCCACGCGGCGAGTCGGTCGCCGAATTGGCCGAGCGAGCCGTTTGCCGCCCACGACTTCGACCCGAGCCGCATCATCGGTGCGATCGGCGCGTGGCGGACGATCCGGGTCGCCGTCGCCCCCACCGAAGTGACGTTCACTTGGCAGATTGCGGACAAACCGGGTGAGCCAATGGAACTACTGGCGACCGTCACGGCGGACGAGTTGGCCCGCCGCGCAAACTTTCTCACCCTGAAGGTCCCGGAGTACCTGCCAGGTTGGGCCGAAACCGATGTCCCGCCGTTCGACCCGTGTGGCGCGATTGGCCTCTGGGTGGACCGTTGCAGTTTCGCCGTCCGAAACGTCCGCGTCACCCCGACGACGGCAGGGCAACCCGCTGCCCGTAATCCCTCTTCACCTTCCCGAGGTCCGTGATGGGTGTCAACGTCTGGATCGAATCCCCGCCGATCAACGGCACGGTGCGGCCGAATTTCATCGCCTTCGGCGGTGTGTCGCTCGTTAGCCTGGATGAAATGCGGTTCATTCCACCGCTCAGTGTCAAGCTGAAACTGTACAAGAACGGTGTTCTGGTCGGCAACGAAGTGACGGCGGAGGCAAATCCTGGCTGTCAGAATAACAGGTGGCGATACGAATACACCAATCTCGACACGGGGGGAGGATACCGCCTCGAGGCCCGACTGTATCGGAACACCACCGAGTTGGACAGCGACTCCTCCGACCCGTGGTCGGTGGCGACGGCGGCCGCCATTATCCAGGAACTGGATTGCTCATCAACGGAGGAGGACAGCGGGTGGGCGGAATCTGCCGACGACCTCCTGAAGGCGGCCGCCGCTGGCGGCGCATTCGTCGGAGCGCTCGGCAAGTTGGGCGGGTGCTGCAAGCCTCCCCGCAAGCCGCGGCCGTTCGACCTCGCGTGGGACTTCGTGGAGAAGTGGACGGCGAAACACACCTCCGCCGTGTGCATCCTGTCCGATTCGGTCACGGCCACTCCAGTCGGAATCACCCCTGCAGTGCTGGGGCTGGGGCGGGTGGCCGCCAGCTTCCTGGTTCCGGTTCAAAAAGGTGCCGAGAAGTATGTGGCCCGGTTCGCACTCCTCGCGGAGGACGGGAAAACAATCTTGCTCAGCTCCGGACCACTCCCGGTTCCGCGCAACCTCGGCTGATTCGCGGCGGAAATTGTCCCCCATCTCCCGCCACCACCCCGGTAAATCTTGCCGGGAATAGGTAGAAATTGCTCTCCCCACGGACGGACGCCTCTGGTAGAGTCCCCCGACTTCGCCCCCGACCCCCGGCCCGAACCGGCCGCGGGCGGGGGCGGAACGGCCGCCGGCACCCCGGCGGCCGAGGGCAAGGAGGCCCCCCGTGGCGCGTCCGTGGCGACTCCGACACAAACTGATTTTCGGCCTCGCCCTGGTGGTCGTGAGCGTCGTCCTGCTGCTC
>JBBRUO010000559.1:0-4346 GCA_038247725.1 Gemmatales bacterium | reverse complement strand
TTGCTTTTCCTCCGATCCGATAAACGTGAACAGATCACCAGACCCTGGAAGAGTGCCCGCATCCGCATCGGCCGCCTGATGAACCGCCAGCGTGAGTTGCCGGAGTTGGTTCGCGGATTGCATGCGGATCGCAGCCTGCCGCACCCGCTGCACGGCGGGCAATAGCAGGGCGATGAGGAGGCCGAGGATGGCAATCACCACCAACAACTCGACTAGGGAGACCGCATCCCGACGTTCTTCGCACTTCACGACCGCCTCCTTGCGTAATGGCCGATGGCAACAGCGTCGCTCCCGCCTCAAGGTGTGTAGTTGAGAAAAGACCCGGTCGCTCCGAACGGGACGGAAGGGTCACCGGGATTCGCGCCGTTAACGTACATCACGGAGATGCCACTGTACTGCTTGGTGCTGTCGAGCGAAATGTAACCAGTGGCGTAATTGCCACCCGCCGGAGCTTGGTCATCGACTTGCCCGACAGGGGTCAAGACTCCACCGGCGTCTTGTCGGTAGATCGTGACCACTACCTTGGCGATAGTCTTGTTCAGCGGGCAGGTGTACGCTCCGGTCGCCCCAATCCCTTTCTTGCCGGCCGGGTAGCCACCAGCCGGATCGGTCTTTGGCACCGTCGTGTTGATCCCGTTTGGCGGTCCCGCAGCGTCAGCCACTCCAACGGACAGGAACAGGGCGAGAGTGGCTATCGCGAGTTTGTTCAACATGGTGCACCTCCGATGGTGCCGGTGACGCAAGTTGGATCACCTAAATGACTTTACCGGGGGGGGCGCAGTCAAGGATGAAGTGCGAAAAAAGTGAAAATTACCCGGAGATTTTTTCCCGGCCCCGGTCGTGTAGAACTCCTATTTTGCCAAGCGGGCTGGGACTGAGCACCGTTGATTGGTGTCATGCGGCCGGGTGTCGCTCCGCTTGCGTACAGGGTCGCCCTGATGCGGGCAGTCGGGTGGAGCGACTGCCCATCAAGCGCCTGCCGGGTCTCACGTCAGCGCGAACTGCGGCTCTTGCAGGCGGAGGCGGGGGCCGGTGGGGAGGGGCGTGTGCTGGTGGCACTTCGGAGGGGTGTGACCGCGCTGCCCAACTTGGCCGTGCGGGGCGGGGGCCAACTCGACGCACCCGTCGGCCGATGACAGTTTACCGTCGGCCATTTCGAACACGCGGTCGGCGTAGGGAAGCAGTCGCGGGTCGTGCGTCACCACCAGCACCGTCGCCGACTGCTGGCGGGCGACGCCGTTGAGCAGTTCGATCACCTGCTGGCCGTTCTCCCAGTCGAGGGCCGAGGTCGGCTCGTCGGCGAACACGAAGCTGGGGTTCTTCACCAGCGCGCGGCCGATGGCCACCCGCTGCTTCTCGCCGCCCGACAGTTGCGCCGGCCGCAGTTGCATTTTCTTGGCCAGGCCGAGTTGCCCCAGCACCTTCTCGGCCCGCATCTTCGCCTCCCGCGCGCCACACCCCTCGCCCCACTTGAGTACAATTTCCAACTGCTGCCGGGCGGTCAGTGCCGGGAACAGGTTGTACCCCTGGAAAACGTAACTACAGTGGCGGAGGCGGAACTGCTCCAACTCCCGCTCGGACATCCGCCAGACGTCCTGCCCCAGCGCCCGCACCTGCCCGCCGTCCGGCCGCAGCAGCGCCGACAGCACCGCCAGTAGCGTCGATTTCCCGCTCCCGCTCGGGCCCATGAGCAGGTTCATCTGGCTCCGGTCCATCCCCAGAGAGACGTTCTGGATGGCGAACGTCTTGCTTTCGCCGGACCCGAACGAGCGAAGCAGGCCTACCCCTTCGAGGGTCGGGCCAGTGCGAACGAGGGCGGCGGGGGCGGTGGCGGGAACCGACGGCGAACGGGAACCGGGGAGCAGACGGGAAAACAGGCCGGACATCGGGCGAATCTCCTGGTGGAACTCGGCGGTGATACTCGTGTCGAGCGGCAGACCGTGGCGGGCGAAACACTCTCCTTGGCGAAGTCACTGCCGAGCCACTTGGTGGCTCACGATGGGGGGTGGGATGGCCCAGTAGGGCGGGGTCGGCGGAAACCGGTACCAACTGACCTGGACAGCCTACTAGGTATGCAAGCATAACCGCCGTCCGGCAACCGGACCGGATAAATTCGGCTAGTTTCGCAGATTACCTAAAGCTCTGGGCGGACCTCGTCACTTGGCGAGAGTCAGCCGGATGTCGTTGGTGGGATGGCTTTAACGATAGTATCAATGATACGGATCGTGGGGCGTTGTGCCCGCCGCTGAATCGGTAAACTCATTCCGAAATTCTCCGTTATTCCCCGTTCGGGGTGGCACCACCGTGGCGAATCAGCTCGATCCACCAGACCCTTTCAGAATATCCCATCTTGCCCAGTTGGTCCAAAATTCCGGGCAATGGAGGCCCCTGAAGGAGGCCCTCCTGGCTCGGCAGAGCGGCGGGATCGATGGCGCGTGGGGGTCGTCGGCCGCCCTGGCCGTCGCCGCGCTCGCCGGAACGGTGGCCGCCACGGTTCTCGTGGTGGTGCCGAACCTGACCGACGTGGCACCGTGGGCCGAGGATCTGACCACCTTTCACGGCGTCCGCCCACAGGTGTTCCCGGCGTTCGAGACGTGGCCGGTGGTCGAAAAGGCCGGTCGTCTTACAGGGGAAACCGGTCAGCGGCTGCGAGTCTTACAAGGTCAGTCCCCTCCCCCCGCCGGAGGAGCGCTGATCCTGGCCCCGATGGCGGCGGTGATGCAGCCGGTGCCGCCGCGCGAAGACTTGTCCCGCCGGGGCCGAAAACTCGTCGCCGGGCAAACCCTGGACCCGGACGAGTTCGCGAAGTGGCTCCACGGGGCCGGGTACAAGCGGGTGGACGCGGTGGAAGCGGCCGGCGAGTTCGGCAAGCGCGGCGGCATCGTGGACTTCTTCCCCCCGGACCTGACCGACCCGGTGCGGCTGGAGTTCTTCGGCGACGACCTGGAATCCATCCGCGTCTTCACCGTGGTGAGTCAGCGGAGCCTGGAGAAGAAGGCCGAGTTGCTGGTGCTGGCCATCGATTCGTCCGCCGACGGCCGCCCGCCGACGGGGTCGAGTTGGGGCTTCGTGCTGGATTACTTCCCGCCCGACACCGTGGTCGCGCTGGTCGAACCGAACGACCTGAAGGAACAGGGCAAATACTTTCTCGACCGCGTGGCCGACCCGACCGGTCTGTTCACGGTGCACGGGGCGTTCGCGCAACTGCTGCACCGACGAACAGTCACGGTGTCGGCACTGCCCCGGCCGAGTGTGGAGGCGACGGCCCACCTGCGGGTGGAAAGCGTCGAGCGGTTCAGCGGCGACGTGAAGCGGGTGCGGGACGAACTGGACGCCATCGCCCGCACCGACCGAGTGCTCATCGCCTGCCAGTCCGAGGCGGAAGTCCTCCGGTTGACGGAGGTGCTGAAAGCCGGCCAGTTGGCCGAGAGCGACCGCCTGCGGATCGCACTGGGGCACGTGCGGGCCGGCTTCCGGCTCGTCGCCGGGGAGGGCGAGGCTCCCGCCGAGCCGAAGATACGCAACCCCGGCTCGGCGGGAGCCTCGCCCTCCCAAGAACGGATGAGCATCGTCGTCATCGGCAGCCACCAACTCTTCCACAAGGAGTTGACCACCGCGGCCGGCGTGAAGACCGGCCCGGCGGCCGGCGGGCGGAAGATCGAGTCGCGGGCCATCGACAGCTTCCTCGACCTCAACGACGGCGATTTCGTCGTCCACATCGCGCACGGCATCGCCAGGTTCCGCGGCATGCGGATGCTGGAAAAGGGCAAGCAGACCGACCTGAAAATGCCCGGCGAGGAAGACGACCGTACGGAAGCCGCCGAGGAAGAATTCCTCATGCTGGAGTTCCGCGACGCAGTGTTCCTTTACGTCCCCGCGACGCGGATCGACCTGGTGCAGCGGTACGTCGGCGGCGGTAAGTCCGATCCGTCGCTGTCCAAACTCGGCGGCACCAGTTGGGGGCGGAAAAAGGGCCAGGTGGCCGAGGCGGTGATGGACGCCGCCGCCGACATGATCCGCATCCAGGCGGTGCGGGCCGGCTTGCCGGGGCACCCGTTCCCGCCCGACAGCGACTGGCAGACCGAATTCGAGGCGGCCTTCCCGTACCAGGAAACGCCGGACCAGGTCACCGCCATCGCCGAGATGAAAGGCGACCTGGAACGGCCGAAGCCGATGGACCGGCTGCTGTGCGGCGACGTGGGCTACGGCAAGACCGAAGTCGCCATCCGCGCCGTGTTCAAGGCCATCGACAACGGCAAGCAAGTCGCGGTGTTGGTGCCGACGACGGTGCTGGCCGAGCAACACTACCGGACGTTCAAGGAGCGGCTCGCCGAGTACCCGTTCAC
>JBBRUO010000558.1:0-4366 GCA_038247725.1 Gemmatales bacterium | reverse complement strand
GGCGTGTATCTGTGGGCTCTCGATTGTCTGGGGGGGGGGGGGGGCGCCGGCGGGTTGGTGTTTTCGCGGGGCGCCCCCGCCCCGCCCGCGCGCGGCTGGCAGTTCGTTGGTCAGTCGTCGATGCCCACCACCTCGCCACCGGCGCGAGTGATCAGTGCCTTCAGTGTCGCCTCCGGCAACCCCTTCCGCAACACCCGCACCGACCCGTCGCAGAACGCGACTAACAACTCCTCGAACGGCCCTGTCAGGTCCGGCAACTTCTTTTCGGCGTCGAACTCGAAGTCGTCCGGCTGCGTCCACACGACCGGAGTGCCGCCGGCCGCGATCAGCATGGTGTTGGACGTGCCGTCGGTGAAATCGAAGATCTTCCGCCCCTGCACCCAGTCGAACCCGGCGTCCTTCCCGACGAAGACCTTGTAGTACGTCTGGCCGGGCTTCGCTTCCGCCCGCGGGTCGGCGTATACCGGCGGCATCAGCGGGATCAGCTTCTTGTTGTGGTCGCTGTCCCACGGCTCGTCGAGTTTGAACTGCTTGTACAGGTTGTCTTGCTCGATGTACGGTAGGATTTGCACCCGCCAACTCAGCAGTTTCTTTCCCTTCTTGTCCACGATGGCGGCCGGCGGGAAGACTTGATACGCGGATTCAAAGTTGTGCATCGCCAGGGCGATTTGTTTCAGGTTGTTGCTGGCCTTGGCGCGGGCGGCGGCGTTGCGGACCTTTTGTACGGCCGGCAAAGCCAGGCCCATCGATGCCATCGACAGGGCGGTGTACTGGCTGGCCCACTCCGGCAGTGTCAGTTTCAGTTGGACGCTGTTCCCGACGACCGTCAGCGGCGGGTCGGCGAGGAACGCGTCGAGGATGTTCAGCCCGCCGAGTCCGGCCAGCCCGATCACCGCCTCCGGCAGTTCGTCCAGCGGTCGCGGCTCGGCCCCGTTGCGTCGGCCCGCGAACGCCTGCTCGGCCTGCCGGCGGATCGGGTCGAGCGTCTGCCGGCCGATCTCGGCCAACTTCTTGAGCGCCTTCCCGCCGTCCGCCGCGGCTTCCTTCGACCCGAAGTCGAGGGTCCAGTTGAACACCGTTTCCTTGATCACGTTGCCGGTCAAGGTGAATCGTTCAGCGGCCAGTAGCGGGACGAGGTCGGGCATGGCCGCTCTCAGGTCGTCCGCCGTGACCGGCAGGCGGGCCGGGTTGAGCGCGAGCGTCAGTTGGTTCTTGGCGGCCATCGCTAACGCCGGCTTCAACGGCCCCTCGCCTTTCCCGGCCATCTCCAGAAAGCCGGGCAGCATCTTGGAATCCGAGAACACGAGCGTCCTGTCGTCCGCGAAATACACCGCCAAGCCGGACCGGTCGTCGTCCAGGTACGCCTTCCCGCCGGCCTTCTTCGCCACGGCATTCCCCAAATACGCGGCTTTCAACTTCGCCGCGTCGTAGGGTTCGTTGAACGCCAGGATGGTGGCCAGTCGCGGCGGTTCGGAGCGCTCCTGGGCGGGCAGCACCACCACGGTGATGCGGTCCAGGGTGGACGGCGACGGGGTGAAGTCGGCGTCCAGTTTGGCGAGCGCGGCCGGCCCGGCCTTGGCGAACAGCTTGCGGACGTCCGACATGGCGTCGGTCTTCCACACCTCGGCGACGCGGACGTGCAACACGGCGAGGGCGTCGCCGGGCACCAGCGCCAGGTCGGGCGTCGGGGCTTGCGGCCGGGCGACCGCCGGCAGCAGGGCGACGGCGAGTAGTGTGAGCGCGCGAAACATGGTTGCTTCTCCGGGGGGAATCGGGACGGACCCGTTCAATAAGAAGGACGCCGACGACGCGAACCTATGCCGGGATGACTTTGCCGAATGGCGCGTTCTGTTCGACATACGGCAGCATCATTCCCCGCCCATTGAGGGTCGGCTTGCCCCCCCCGGCCCATTCGGTGCGTCGGTCAGATGAAACCGTTGTGACGACATCACGCCTTCGCCAGTTCCTCGTCCACCAGTCGGCGGACCACGTCGTTCGGCGCGCCCTTGTTCGCCTTCATGACGCCGCCGACGATGCTCATCTTGGCCGCGTCCTTGCCGGCCTTGAAGTCGGCCACCGCCCGCGGGTTGGCCGCAATGGCCGCGCACACGGCGGCTCGCAACGTGCCCTCGTCGAAGGTCGCGGGCTTAATGCCGGTCTTGTCCATCGCGGCATCAATGCTGATGTTGACTTCGAGCATCACCTTGAACAGGTCCACGCGGTCTTGCTTGTTCAGTGGCGCGGTCTTCTTGACGAACTCGACGTATTGCGCGGCGGTCACGGGGAATTGCGCGATCTCCTCGTTCCGCTCGGTCAGGGCCGGGTACACGAGGTCGCTGATGCGGTTGGCGGCGGTCTTCCCGTCGCCGCCGAGGCCGGCCGCGACGGCCTCGAAGTACGCGACTGTCAGCCGCCCCTTCGCGGTCAACACTTGCGCGTCGTTCGGGGATAACCCGTACTGCGTCTCCAGCCGCTTCCGCTGCTCGGACGGCAGTTCGCCCATCTCGGCTTTGATGAGCGCGATCTGATCCGAAGTCACGATCACCGGCACCAAGTCCGGCTCCGGGAAGTAGCGGTAATCGGCCGCGTCCTCCTTGTGTCGCTGCACTTCGGTGCGGCCGCGGGCGTCGTCCCATCCGGCGGTCGTCTTCAACAGTTTGTCGATGCGGTAGCCGGACGGATCTTTCTGGAACGCTTCATACTGCCGTTGCGCTTCATACAGGATCGCGCGACCGACCGAGCGGAAGCTGTTGAGGTTCTTGATCTCCACGAGCGGCGTGGCGGCGTAACCCTTCGGCTCGCCCGGCATCGGGATGTGGATGTTGACGTTCGCGTCACAGCGCAGGCTGCCTTCCTGCATTTCGCAATCCGAGATGCCGAGTTCGCGCAACATCAGACGAATCTCATCCAGATACGCGATGGCCTCCTCCGGGCTGTTCATGTCTGGGTGGCTGACGATTTCCAGAAGCGGGGTACCGGTGCGGTTCAGGTCCACGCGGGTATCTCCGCCTCGGCCGCTCTCGTCGTGGATGTTCTTGCCCGCGTCCTCTTCCAGGTGCGCGCGGATGATGCCGATGCGCTTGGTGTGTTGGCCGGCGTTCGGCTTCTTCGGATCCACCGGCCAGCTAATATCCAGATGTCCGTCGTGGCTGTACGGCAGGTCATATTGCGAAATCTGGAAGTTCTTCGGCAGGTCCGGGTAGTAATAGTTCTTGCGGTCCCACTTGGTGAACCCGACCGTGTGGCCGGGGTGCGTGGCGATTTGCAGGTTTAGCGCGAGGGCCGCCTTCAGCGACAGTTGGAACGCCTGCTTGTTCATCACCGGCAGGGCACCCGGCAACCCCAGGCAGACGGGGCACGTCGCGGTGTTGGGCGATTGCCCGAACTTGTTCAGGCACCCGCAGAACATCTTGGTCTTAGTCAGCAACTGGACGTGGACTTCCAGCCCGACGACGATCTTGTACGGCAACTCCGCCATGACGCACTCCGGCACTTCGGGTGAGAGGGTGCGGCCCATTGTAGCGGCACGGGCGTAGTCCGGTAGAATGCGGACACCCACGAGGTTCGCCATGCCGACCAGCCACCTGACGAACTGGACCGACCGGGAATCGGTTCGCGAGCGGATCGTGGGACTGCCGCGTGCGATTGTGTTCGCGGTCGCGGTTCGCGGGGCGGAACGCGCGCTTCCGACCATTTCCAAGGCCACCCACCCCGACACGCTGGAGCGGTGGAACACGCTCGACGCCGTGCTGCGCGTGGTGAAGCGGCACCTTCAAGACGGTTCCGTCAGCAAGTTCACGCTCCGACAGGCCCGCGACCTGAGTTATGACGTGGCTGATGTCGCCGACTCGTTCGCGGCCGACGCGGTGCTGTACGTCGCTTCGGCGGCGGTGGACGCGGACCCGACGCGCTCGCTGGTGGAGTGCCTTCGCGCAGCGGTGCGGGCTGTGCCGGAGCAGGCGGACTTGATCGAAGTGGATTGTGTCGGAGAGAACGGCGGTTCGGAGAGTCCACTTTGGCCGGACGGCGAACCATGCTGGTGGGACGAGGCAACCGACCTCCTCGACATCCGGCGGCCGATCCTACCCATCGTGTTGCGTCTCCCGTGACCGTTGGTTCCCTGGCGGTTTGAGTAGGTCCGTCCCGGCGGGCCGGCCGGGCCGAGTCCGTCCCGCCGGGACGGACCTACTTCCGAGGTTCGCCCATGCTCGCGCTGGACCGGTACCGCGGGTGTCTGCTCGGCCTCGCCGCCGGGGACGCGCTCGGCACCACCGTTGAGTTCGAATCGCCCGGCAGTTTCCCGCCGCTGACGGACATCATCGGCGGCGGGCCGTTCAGCCTGAAGCCGGGCGAGTGGACCGACGAT
>JBBRUO010000557.1:0-4381 GCA_038247725.1 Gemmatales bacterium | reverse complement strand
GCTTCGGTCACGGCGGGCGTCCTCGGACGGGGTGGAAACGACACCGCCCCGCCGATATCGGCGGGGCGGGCGGAGGCCGGACGGCTACCCGGCGGTTCAAGAGATGATGCGGCGAAATGGGCTGAAATTTAGGAGCGGTAGGCCGTGTCGGTACACCGGAACTGGGGCCGAGACTGCGAATCCCAAGGTATCCATAGGGACACAGGGGGGATCCCCGCGCGCGGCGAAAACGCCCCACTAACTGAACGCCATGACAACCGAACGTCACCCCGGCGCAAACGCCAACTCCCATTGTCGCGGCTCATCCACCTCCGCCGCGAACGCCAGCCCCCAGTTCCCCCATCGCTCGCGGGTCACCGCCGCGAAGGCGGCCTCCGGCGTGCCCCACGGGCCGCCGGGCACCGGGACGCGGGAGCCGCCCGCCGTCCGCCGCGCCGCGCCGAACCGGCCGCTGGAGAGACGGACGACCCACTTCGGCAGCACCCCCGGCGGCAGCCCGCGGCACGGGTCGGCCCCGGCCCGCACCCAGAGGCGGACCGCCTCCCACGCCGCCCGCTCGTCGCGGTAGCAGCCCAGGTTGACGTGACCGACGGTCTCGTTCAGGAACGGCCGCGCCTGCCAGACGTAGGTGCCGGTCTTGCCCCGCACGGAGCGGACGTAAAGGTAGTACGACCGGCGGTCAAAAGTGGGCGACCGGCGGCGGGGAGGGGAAATCGACGCGGACACGGGGCGGCCTCCGGTGGTACAATGACCTCCGGAGGCCGCCGGTCGGGCGACGGGCACCTTCATCGCGGGCCGGGGGGAAGACGCATCCCCCCGGCCCGTTGCATTGACTGGCAGTATGCGGCGCGGGTTGCCCGACGGGGTCGGAGACACTGGCGAATCAGTTTGGGGTTTGAAACGAGTTGATAACTGGCATGAAACCGCAAGCAAACCTCTCGGGGGATGTGAGCGGCGCGGTGTTATGTGATCTGCACTTCAAACGGGGCGATCTGCGGATTGAAGTCGTACCGCAACCCGCCGCCCCCGATCACGTCGATCTGCGGCTGACAGACAAGGTACCAATGCTGGTTGCTGTAATGCATGAAGTTGCAGGACGTTCTCAGCACGGTCGGGGGACCTTGGTGGGCGTAGTACCCCTGAGTGTTGCTCGCGGCGTCGTAACCCAGACTGTAAAGTACGTTCTGGTTCGCGAACATCGCCATGTTGTGCGTGGAGTCGTGGTAGAACCGGATCATCCCATGCCCGATATCGGTGATGACGATCGAGCAGCCGTTCATCGCGCCCGTGAAGACGTAGCCGCGGTGCGGTAGAACTCGTGGCACGTCCACGTACGGAACGTTCTGAAGCTGCCCTTGGCCTTGATTGCCGATGGAGACGTAGGGGCACCAGAACCCCTTGAGCGGCACCTCCGACCCCGATCCGGTGTGAATCGCGCCGTCTTTCTCGGAACAGACCTTGAGCCAGAGCATGTCCTGATACGGAGACGGTTCCAAATCGAACTTGCCCTTGTGCTTCTGATCCAGCGCCGCCAGAACCGTCTTGGTGCCGTGCGTGATCTGCCGCACCGCCTCTTTCTCGTAGTCGAACGTGAAGACGAAGTTGAACGCCGTCTTTGCCGCCCCAGGCCCGAAGGCTGCTGCGGCGTTCGACACCCCGAAATTCATGGCGCAGATCACCTTCCGTTGGGCGAGAAAGAGCGGGTTGGCCTGAAACAGCGTGTTGATCCCTCGCATGCGTCACTCCTCCCTGACACGCGGCCTTCGCCGGAACTGGAGCGAATCGGCCGGGCCGGATTGAGGGTAGTTTCCGCGCACGCTTGAACCCCGTCAACCACCTTCCCGAGAAACAGTCCGGCCCTCGTCCGATGTTCGCCCCAGCATCCTCCGGGCAACCCCGCCATCAAACTGACGGCATGGCCAAGAAACGTCCTGACCCCGATCCGCCACCGGACACCGACGTGCCGCCTCCCGACCCGGCCGAGGTACTGGCGCACATCGTCGAGCAACTCCGGCCGCTGGCGGTGCCCCTCGACTCGCTCGTCCCGGACCCCGTCAACGCCCGCACCCACGACGAACGGAACCTCGACGCCATCCGCGGCTCCCTGGCCGCCTACGGCCAGCGTAAGCCCGTGGTCGTCAACCGCCGCACCGGGGTGGTGGAGGCCGGCAACGGCACCCTTCGCGCCGCTCTGGCCCTCGGCTGGACTCACGTCGCCGCCGTGTTCGTCGATGACGACCCGCTCACCGCCACCGGGTTCGCCATCGCCGACAACCGCACGGCCGAACTCGCCGGATGGGACGAGGCGGTCCTCCTGAAACTGCTCGCCGAGGTGGAGGGGCCGAACCCCGAACTGGCCCGGATGCTTGACGACCTGGCCGCGTCGGTCCAGGCCGAACTCGACCGGGGCGAGGGAACACCGGAGGAGACGCCCGGCGGCGGGGACGAGCTGCCGCCGGAGCTGTTCCAGGTGCTCGTCACCGGCCGCGAGGGGCGACCGCTTGCCGAGAACGACCAGGTCGAGCTCCTCGAGGAGTTCGCGAAACGCGGCTACCAAGTGAAGGCGCTCACGTCATGAAGCTGAATATCACCCGCGAGACGCCGGTCCTCCGTACCGGCCGGGCGCTCCAACCGGAGGGCCTGTTCGACGTGCCACCCTCCGAGCGGTCCGCCGTGGCGTGGTCGGTGGATCTCCCCATCGAAGCCGACGACTGGCGGATCGGGCTGATCGTCGGCGCGTCCGGGTCGGGCAAGTCCACCCTCGCCCGCGAAGCGTTCCCGGACGACTTCATCGACGCCTACGAGTGGCCGGCGGACAAGGCCGTGGTGGACGGGTTCCCCGCCGACCTCGGCATCAAGGACGTGGCCGCCGCGCTGTCGTCGGTCGGGTTCAGCAGCCCGCCGGCGTGGCTGCGGCCGTTCCGGTGTCTGTCCAACGGCGAGCAGTTCCGCGCCACCCTGGCCCGCGCCCTGTGCGACCCCCGTCCGCTGGTGGTGGTCGATGAGTTCACCAGCGTGGTGGACCGCACCGTCGCCCAGGTGGGCAGCGCGGCGGTGGCGAAAGCCGTCCGCCGGACGCCGGGCAAGCGGTTCGTGGCGGTCACCTGCCACGACGACGTGGAGGCGTGGCTGTGCCCGGACTGGGTGGTGCGGATGCCCAACGGCGAGTTCGCCCGGAGGTCACTTCGGCGACCGCCGATCCAGTTGGAAGTCTGCCGCGTCGATCGTTCGGCGTGGGACCAGTTCAAGCACCATCACTATTTAGACACGTCGCTGGCGGCGGTGGCCAAGTGCTTCGCGGCCTTCTGGCGGGGGCGGGCGGTGGCGTTCGCCTCGTGCCTGCACCACGTCGGCCGGCATAGCTTCTGGCGGGAGCACCGCACCGTCTGCCTGCCCGACTTCCAGGGCGTCGGCATCGGCAACGCACTGTCGGAGTTCGTCGCGGGGGTCATGAAGGCGACCGGGAAGAAGTACGGCTCGACCACCAGCAACCCGGCGATGATCCGCCACCGGATGCGGTCACCCCTGTGGCGGTGCTCGCGGACCCCGAGCCTGGGCAAGACGACGGAGAAGCGAAAGGAGGCGCGGGGAGCCGGAAAGAAAGGGATGCACCGCAGCCGGGCGGTGAACCGGCTGACGGCCGGGTTCGAGTACCTGGGGCCGGCGAGGGTGGAGGACGCGAAGAGGCTGGGGGTGGTGTGAGGGGAGGCGTCTGGAAAGGGCCGCCTGATGGCAAGTCTTGCTGAGACCTTTCGTGTAGAATGCAGGGAGTGTTTCTCTCGTTGCTGGTGGAGTTGAAGCCGTGGCAAAGCAGAAGGCACCGGTACCGCTCACGAGCGGGTCGGGATTCAATTACGAGGATTACGTCGCGGCGCAGTTGTTGATTGACATGCTTTCGGGCACGAACTCATGCGGTGCAGACTTCGGTCGAGTTGTCCGCTTAGACTGGCAAGCGCGTGACGCCGGCTGGCTTCTCGACGACATCGCGGTCACCTTTTCGGCCGGCAATGTGGAACGTGCTGCGGGCTGCTCCTGCAAGCGAGACCGGCAGGTGAAGGAAGGGGGATTCCCTAACACTACAGCGCGGAATGAGCGCAAACGCTTTCAAAACATAGGGTTGGATCCGAAAATACCACTTGGGGATCCCACCACTCCATCTGGTCGGTTTGGACTCGTCGCCCAACCTCCTTGAATCCCAGTGTGGTCACATCGACCGCAATCAATGCGGGCGATTTGCCGGCGCGGACAATCGAGCATAAACGTTTACCTGACAAGCCTTTGCAATCATTCCGCGCTGTAGTGCTAAGAACTTCGTTGAGGCTGCTTGGGAACAGTGGTTGGGTCTCAGCACAACTCGCAAGTTCAACGAAGACCGAGACCT
>JBBRUO010000556.1:0-4385 GCA_038247725.1 Gemmatales bacterium | reverse complement strand
CGACATCATCCGCAGCTCCTGCACCGACATCGGCCTCGGTCCGACCTGCGCCGGCAAGGGGGTCATCAACTGCGTGGCCGCCCTGGCGAATGCCGTCCCGCCCGCGCCCAAGTCGAAACCGAAAGCGAAACCGACTTCCAGGAGGAAGAAGAAGGTGATAAAGAAATAGTGAACGTACTTCGCGTCGGAGCCACCGATGAAATCCACCGCCGCCTTCAGCGGGTTCGCCAAGTTCGCCACCGGGACGGAGCGGGACGGGTTCGACCGGGAGATCCTGAAGCCGGCACCGGCCCTCCGCCGGTGCGCCCACTTCAGCGGTTCCCGGCCGGACATCGTGTTCGACGGGCTGACCGCCGAGCAACTGGAAACCGTCCGCCGCGCGCTCACCGGCCGGGGCCGGTGGTTCGAGGACGTGAAGTTCTCGACCACTTGACCCACCCCATCTGTCACTTCGACTTCAGCACGAGGTCGAACGTCGGCCGCGTGGTACCGTCCTTGTAGGTCACGCCCGTCGGGCTGAACGCGATCGTGTCGGCGTGGCCCGTCAGCACCTGCCACTTGCACGACACGGCGACGATGCCGTACTCGCTCAGCGGCTTCACCTCGCCGGGGTCCGACACGCCGTCGCCGTTGGCGTCGTGCCACAGTGACAAGCCGGCCAACTCCTTCCCGCTCAGCTTGCCGTCGCGGTCGTCGTCGAGCGCGGCCAGCGGGCCGTAGCCGTTGCTCCAGAACATCCAGAACGTGACGTTGCCGAACAGTTGCCGACCGCTGGTGATTTTGCCGTCCGCCGTCGGGTCGTACACCAGCCATGCCGCCATCGGGGTGATCCAACTCCACTCGCGGACCAGGCCGCTGCCGTTCACGTCGAACTTCACTTTCGCGGCCGGGGCTTCGAGGTCGGCGGCGGTCAGCCCGTCGGCCAGCGGCACCGCGATGGGGGTAATGGGGTACGGCAACTTCTTCAGCGTGGCGACCCGATCCTTGAGGGTGGCAATCTCCTCCTTGTCCTTCTCCGCGTCGAGCAGCGGGGTGAGGTAGCCGGCGACTTCGGCGGTCAGCGTGTGCCCGCCCAGGCCGAGGGACTTCAGGTCTTTCTCCTTCTTCTCCCAGGCGTCGGCGGCCACGGCCCGGTACTGTTTGATCGCCTCCTCCGTCTTCCCCGCCTGCTCCGTCAGCCACGCGATGCCGAGACGGATGACGAGGTTGTCCTTGTCCATCTCCAGCGCCTGCTGGTACGCCTTCCGGGCGGAATCGAGGTGGGCGGTGGCCGCCGCTTTCGCCTTCGCGTCGTCGGCCTTCGTGACCGGGCCGAACGGCACGAACTTCGGCTCGAAGCCGGGCCACGCGCCGTTCTTCTCGCGGCCCTTCCACACCGGCAGTTTGTCCAACTTCTGGGCGTAGGCCATACCGTGGGCGCGGCCGAGGTTCAGCAGCGCCTGCACGCTCTTCGGCTCCTCCTTGGCGATCTTCTCCAGGTTCTCGACTAGTTTGGCGACCGGCACCTTGTCCAGCATCGGTTGCAGGTACATGCCGAACGCCGGACCGACCGCCACCGCCGCCACCGCGAGTATCAGAAACCGCATAACACACCCTCCGAATCGGGGAACGGGACGCCTCCCAGCCTACCCGCCCACCGGGGTTGACGCGAGGGCGGCACCGTTGTTCCCCCGCCTGAACGCATTCTCCTGCCGCGTGTTCTATGGTTCGATTCGGACACACGGCGGGAGTGCCACGGACCATGCGCGTCATCATTGCGCCCGAATTCTACCAGCAGATGCTCCAGACGGAGGATCACCCGGCGGACTGCTACGTGCGGCCGGGCGAGTACCTGCACCACCTGTACATCGACGGGGTGAAGTACGTCGTCGCGCCGGCCGTTCTCGACCAGCTCGAAATGGCCACCGACCGTGGGGACAAAGAGGCGGTCGCGCACCTGACCCTGCACAAGCGTCACTACGAGATGCTGCTGGCCGACGCCGAGCGGTACGGCAGCCTGGACGGGGTGACACTGTTGGGCGACCCGCCGCCGTCCGACGACGAAGCCCCGGCGGCCGGCAACTCGTTCCTCCCCCGCTCGCCCTCGACGTGGGAGGAACTCGGGCTGGAACTGTCGTTCCTGTTCGACAGCGTGCTGCGGACCCTGTTCACCCGCGGGCAGATCACCGGCGGCGAGCTGGCCGCCGAGATGTGCATCCCGTTCGCCGTGCTCAACCCGCTGTTCCAGAGCATGCGGAAGCAGATGCTGATCGACATCGTCGCCCAGCGGGGGAACAGCGGCGACGCCAGCTTCGTATACGAGATCAAGCCGCCGAAGGGCACCGCCGCGCTCCAGGAGGCGCTGGACAAGACGAACTACGTCGGCCCCTGCCCGGTGCCGTTCGCCGACTACGTGGAGAGCGTGTTGGCCCAGACGGTGCGGAAGATCACCGTCACCCGCCGCACCATCCAGAAGGCGTTCGAGGACCTGGTCATCTCGGAGGCGGCGTTCGGCGAGATCGGCCCGGCCATCAACTCGGCCCAGTCCATCTTCTTCTTCGGCTTCCCCGGCAACGGCAAAACCAGCATCGCCGAGCGGATCACCCGCCTGATGGGGGACAGCATTTATGTCCCGCACGCGGTGTCGGCGAACGGGCAAATCATCAAGGTGTACGACCCCATCCTGCACGCCCCCGCGAAGGAAGACGCCGACTTCGCCGTCGCCGTCTCCGCCGGGGTGGACACCATCCTGAAGAAGGGGGTGTCGTTCGACAAGCGGTACATCCGGGTGAAGCGGCCGACTATCGTCGTCGGCGGCGAGTTGACCATGAACATGCTCGACCTGCGGTTCAACGACGTCGGCAAGTTCTACGAAGCGCCGCTACAGATGAAGGCGAACGGCGGCATCTTCATGATCGACGACTTCGGCCGCCAGCAGTTGCGGCCGATGGACCTGCTCAACCGGTGGATCGTCCCGCTGGAGAAGAAGTACGACTACCTGAGCACCAACGCCGGCACCAAGATCGAGGTGCCGTTCGACCAGATTCTCATCTTCAGCACCAACCTGGACCCGACGCAACTGGCCGACGAAGCGTTCCTGCGGCGGATCAAGTTCAAGATCGAGGTCCGCGACCCGGACGAGGCGCAATACCGCAAGATCTGGGAGCTGGTGTGCAAGGGGCGGCGGGTGGACCACGACGAGAGCGGCATCGACTACCTGATCACGAAGTGGTACGCGCCGCACAACCGCCCGTTCCGCATGTGCCAGCCTCGCGACCTGCTAGACCAGATGATCTCCATCGCCAAGTATAACATGGAGCGGGTGAACTTCTCCCCGGACCTCATCGACGCCGCCTGCGCCACTTACTTCATCAGCAGCGAGAAGCGGGACTTCGGCGCGCAGGTGCGGCTGGCGTGACACCGACGGATGTCACTTCTCCGCCCGGATGTGCAGCCGGTCGCCGGGCAGGAGTTGGTAGTTCGACTTGGTGTCGCCATCTACCGTGATGCCTTTCCAGTCCACTGGTAAATATTGGACTTTTCCGCCGTTCGGGGCTTGTCGAGCGATGTAGATACTTCGCTTCGACGCGACATCTGACAGCCCACCGATTCGCACGATCGCGGACATGACCGTTTCCTTCCGAGTGATCGGTAATTCCACCACCTGCCCGCCGGTACCACCACCATCGGTGATGACGTAGTAGCTCTTGCTGTTGAACTCCGTCACATCGACTTTCGCCCGCGCATCCGGGTCGTTCGTGGCGAGGTGTTTGCGGACGGCGTCCGCCGCTTCCGATATCGATAACATGTTGACGTTTACACTTCCGAACTTGCCGAGATCAATGGTCCCATCCGGACGGACTCGGAACTGGCCGTCCGCCGGCAACTTCTCCGATCTTGGCGTGAAGTTGAGGATGAGAACATCGGGCGGTTCGATCTTGTACTCGCCCGGCCCCGCCGCGGCCGGCTTCGCGGCCGTCAGCACGTTCTCCGGCTGCCGCAGCCAGTCGATCCACGCCTTCTCCAGCTCGTCCGCGTCGGCGAACCCGTAGGTCGCCTTCAGCGCCTTGTCCCACCCGTCGGCGAAGCTGGCTTCGAGCAGCGGCAGCAACTTTTTCGGGTCGCGGGCGTGCAGGAACCGCGCGACCGAGTGCCCCTGGGCGTACAGCACCAACAGGTCCTTCGGGTACTCGGTCATCGGCAGCAGGGACTTCAGCCGGATCGCTCGTCCGCCGTTGAGGATCTCTCGGCACCTCACGTCGTGATCGGCTTGCTCCTTCGCCGGTTCACTCAGCAACGCGATTCCTTCGTCCGCCCAGCGGGGCAGCGGCCGGCCGAAGTGCGCCGCCAGGACGCAATGCGCGATCTCGTGAGGCAGTTGAACGCGAAGAATTTGCTCCAAACTT
>JBBRUO010000555.1:0-4385 GCA_038247725.1 Gemmatales bacterium | reverse complement strand
GGGCGCGACGGCGATTCGGCCGTCAATCCCGCTTGAACTCTTCCTTATTGATCTTGAACTGGGCGATCTTGTCGGTGACGCTACGCCGCGACAAGCCGGTGATCTTGGCGCACTTGCCGACGTGCCCGCGCGTCCGCCGCAACGCCCGCCGCAGGTACCGCTCTTCGAACGCCTGCGTGAGTTCGGCCAATTGCACCGGGAGGGGTCGGCTGAGGTCCACCTGAAACGGGTGCTTCCCGTCGGCTCGGCGGGCGACATCCGACGGCAGGTGGGCCGGGCGGATCTCCCCGTCCCGCACCGTGACGCACGCCCGCTCGATGGCGTTCTCCAGTTGGCGGACGTTCCCCGGCCACTCGCACTTGAGAAGCACTTGCATCGCCTCCGGCGAAATCCGCACCGGCTGCTGGGACGGCCGCGAGTACTTCTGGCAGAAGTGTTCGGCGAGCAGCGGGATGTCCTCGACCCGCTCCCGGAGCGGCGGCAGGTCGATGCGGATGACGTTCAGGCGGTAGAACAAGTCCTCGCGAAATTTCCCCTCCTTGACCAGCTTTTCCAGCGACTGGTGAGTGGCGGCGATGACACGGACGTCGAGATCGATGGGCTGGTTCCCGCCCACCCGCTCGATCCGCCGCTCCTGAAGGACGCGCAGCAGTTTCACCTGCACCGGCAATGGCAGGTCGCCGATCTCGTCGAGGAACAGGGTGCCCCCTTGGGCGTGTTCGAACCGCCCTTTCCGCTGGCCGGCGGCCCCGGTGAACGACCCCTTCTCGTGCCCGAACAATTCGCTCTCCATGAGCGTCTCGGGCAGGGCGGCGCAGTTCACCGCCACGAAGCCACCCGGCCGGTGGGCCGCCGACGACTGATGTACGGCCCGCGCCACTTGCTCCTTGCCGGTGCCCGTTTCGCCCAGAATCAGGACGGTGCTGATGGTGTCGGAGACGTTCGTAATGAGGTCGAAGATGTCGGCCATCTTCGGGCTTTTGCTCAGGACGTTCTGGAACGACCGTCGGCCCTGGAGTTCGGCCCGCAACGCCAGCACCTCGTCGCGGAGGGTCCGCTCGGCCAGGGCGCGTTTCACCAGCAGGCACAGATGTTGCGGGTCGGCCGTCTTGGTGAGGAAGTCGTACGCGCCCATCTGCATCGCCTGGACCGCCTCCTGCACCCCGCCGTGACCGGTGGTGACGATGACCGTGACCGGCAGGTTCTCGGCCTTGATCGCCTCGATCAACTGGAGGCCGTTTCGGTTCGGCATTCGGAGGTCGGTGACGAGAAGGCTGTAGTGCGTCGCCCGAAGCATCTCCAGTGCCTCGGCCCCGTCCGCCGCCACGTCCACTTCCACCCCCACGGCGAGTTGGAGCAGTTGCTGCAAGGAGTCACGGGTGTCGGCGACGTCCTCGGCGATCAGGATGCGTTGACTCGGCCCGGTCGCCGGGGGCGCGATGGACGGCACGGACATATTCAGACTCTCCGGGACGTGTGCGGCGTTCACTGCCGATCGGTTCGAGCTAGTATACTTCCTCGGCCGTGGGTTCGACCTGTGAAGGGGTGCTTATGTTCGATTGGCTCCAATCGCTGACGGACACCACCGGGTTCATGCCGCGGCAAAACTGTGGCACGTGGACGACCGATTGGATCGCCCTGCACGTCGGGTCCGACCTGCTCATCTGGCTGGCGTACTTGTCGCTGCCGATGGTGTTGGTGGCTGTCGCCCGGCACGCGGCGATGCGGCCGTTCCGCCTCCAGATCGGGTTGTTCGCCGCGTTCATCCTGGCGTGTGGGACGACCCACCTCATCGAAGCGGTCCTGTTCACGAACCCGGTGTACCGGCTGTCCGGCGTCATGAAGGCGATCACGGCAATCGTCTCCTGGGCGACGGTGTTCGCCCTGATCCCCGCCGTCCCACGGGTGCTCGCCCTGTTGCCGGTGCGGGCGGACGCACCGTCCGCGCCGAGCGAGGAACCGTCGCGATCGCTGATATATGCGTTCGCCCTGCTGACGGCCCTGCTGGGCACCTTGATTCGGCACATCGTGGACCCGCTCTCCGCGGATGTTCACCCGTACATGCTCGGTTTGCTGGCGGTGACGCTGGTGTCGTGGTACGGCGGGTTCGGGCCGGGCGTCGTGTGCATGTTGGCGAGCGGGGTTCTGGCGACCTACCTGTTCGTCGAACCCCGGTGGTCGTTGCGAATGGACGACCCGAGCCGGGTTTTCGGGTTGGGGTTATTCTTCGCCTGCGGGGTCGCTGTGGCCGTGCTGGGCGAGGCGCAGCGGGTCACCCGCGACCGGTTGCGGGGCAAGTTGACCGAGTTGGAATCGGTCACGGCCGCCGTCTCCATCGAGAAGCAGAAGTCCGAACAGGCGCTGGCGGTCCTCGACTCGCTGGTTCGCAACGCCCCCTACGGGATCGCCTACCTGGACGCCGACTTGCGGTTCGTGCGGGTGAACGACTCGTTCGCCCGCGTCAACGAACTGCCGGGGCCGGCACACGTCGGCCGCGCGCTGTGGGAGGTGAATCCGGACTTCCCGACGGAGTTACTAGCCGAGTACCGGCAAGTGCTGGCGACCGGCACCCCGCTGGTCAACCGAGCCGTGTTCGGGCCGTGGGGGGTGTGGGAGGTGACGGCGTTCGTCGTCCCGTTGGCGGGCGCGCGGCCGGGGCTGGGGGTGATCGGGGTGGACGTGACCGAGCGGCACCTCGCCGACGCCCGGCTGACCGAAAGCGAGGCCCAGTTCCGCGAACTGGCCGACGCCATGCCGCAGATCGTCTACGAGACCAACCCCGTCGGACGGGTGGACTACATCAACCGCCGCTGGTCGGAGTACACCGGGGCGACATCCGCTCAGACCGACGACCTGACCCCGTTCGTTCACCCGGATGACTTGGGGGAGATGGTCGCGTCGTGGGGGCGGGCGGTGGACGCCGCCTCCCCGTTCGTGGCCCAGTTCCGCCTGCGGGGCGGACGGGACGGGGCATACCGCTGGTTCCTCACCCGCGCGGTCCCCATCCGGGGCGACGACGGCCGCGTCACCCGGTGGTACGGCACGTCCACCGACATCGACGACCAGAAACGGCAAGAGCACGACTTGCGGGAGTCCCGGCGGTTCATCGAAGCCGTGCTCCACTCCCTGTCGAGTCACCTGGTGGTCATCGAGGCGGACGGGCGGGTCGTCGCCGTGAACGAGTCCTGGCGGCGGTTCGGCGAGGCGAACGGGGTGACGGCCAATTACGACTGGACGTCGGCCAATTACTTCGAGGCGAGCCGACACCACGAGTACGGCGAACGGGTCATCGCCGGCATCCGATCCGTCGCCGCCGGCGACCGGGACGCATTCGAGATGGAGTACCCGTGCCACGGCGGCGGCGTGCAGCGATACTTCGTCCTCCGCGCCAATCGCTTCCGCGGGGACGGGCCGGTGCGGCTGGTGGTTACCCACGAGAACGTCACCGACCGGGTGCTGGCCGAGCGGCAGGTGCGGGACGCGGCGTACCAATTGCAGCAGTTAACGGAAGGGATGCCGTTGCTCATGTGGGCGTGCCGGCCGAACGGCGAGTGCGACTACTTCAGCCGCCAGTGGACGGACTACACCGGCGCGTCCGACGACCACTTCGGGTTCGCGTGGCTGGATGCCATCCACCCGCTCGACCGGGTGGGGACCGGCGAGGCGTGGAGGGCGGCCGTCGGCGGATCGACCGACTTTGACGTCGAGTACCGCCTCCGCCGCCACGACGGCGCGTACCGCTGGTTCGCCGTCCGCGGCATCGCCCTGCGCAGCCAAAGTGGGGCAGTCGTCCGCTGGTATGGGTGCTGCATCGACATCGAGGATCGCAAGCTGCAACAGGCGACGCTCGAGAAGATGGTGACCGAACGGACGGCCGCCCTGCACCGCTCGAACGCCGAACTGCGGGAGCAGCGAATCTTCCTGGACACCATCCTGGACAGCATCGCCGAAGGGATTGTCGCCTGCGACACCGACGGCCACTTGAAGTTGTTCAACGCCGCCACCCGACGGATGCACGGGCTGCCGGCCGAGTCGCTCCCGCCAGACCGGTGGGCGGAATACTACTCCCTGTTCGAGGCCGACGGCGTCACCCCGATGCCGTCGGCCCGCGTCCCCCTGGCACGGGCGTGGGCCGGGGAGACGGTCCGGGACGCCGAGATGATGATCCGCGCGGGCAGCCGCCCGGACCGGTATGTCCTATGCTCCGGTGTGCCCCTGCGGGCGGCGAACGGCCGCCAGTTCGGGGCGGTCGTGTCCATGCGCGACATGACCGAACGGCGGGAGTACGAGCGACAACTGGTCGTCACTTCGGCCGCCCTGAAGGCGAGCAACGAGGAGTTGGAAAAGTTCGCCTACATCGCCTCCCACGACCTCCAGGAACCGCT
>JBBRUO010000554.1:0-4387 GCA_038247725.1 Gemmatales bacterium | reverse complement strand
GCCGTTGGTCGGCTCGCCAAAGTAGCTGCGGAAGTACTCGTCCGCCACCGCCTGCGGCTTCTCGCCCGGCTTCAGTGCGGCATCGAACCCCGTCACCTGCCGCATCGTCGCCTGGATCTCCTCGGCGCTCAGCGGGCGAACGCGGGCACGCTCGAACTGCTTCGGCAGCGCCTCTTTGCTCGGCCCGACGCCGGAGAGTTGGTACGTCTCGCTCAGCACGATCTCGCGGATCAGCCACTTCAGGTCGAAGTCCTTCTTCGCGAACTGCTCGGTGAGGGCCGCGAGCAGCGCCGGGTGACTCGGCTCGTTCTGCTCCTGGAAGTCGTCGATGGGGTGAACGAGGCCCCGGCCCAGGAACTGCGCCCACACGCGGTTCACGGCGGCGCGGGCGAAGTACGGGTTGTCCTTCGCGGGCAGCCACCCGGCGAGCTTCGCTTTCCGGCTGAAGTCCGGCTTCGGCATCTTCTCGCTGCCCTTCGGAACGACCTCCTTGAAGTCCTTCGCCACCGGCGGTTCGTCAAGTTCCTTCCCGCCGAGGAACTTCGCCGGCACCGGGTCGCCCTTCTTGCCGGGGGCCTGATCCTTCGCGGCACCGCTGAACAGCACCTCGCCGGTCCGCTTCTCGCCGATGCGGAACGTCCGCGTGTTCCCGCTGCCGGACTCCTGCACCACCAGTCGGACGAAGAACCCGGCCACGCCGTAGAAGTCCTTCTGCGTCCACTTGTCGTAGGGGTGATCGTGGCAGCGGGCGCACTGGAGCTGGATGCCGAGGAACTGCTTGCTCACGTTGACGGCCGCCTCCTCCGGCTGGTTGCGAAATTGCACCAGGAACATCTCGCTGCCGGGTTGTTCGGCGAGGAGCAGTTGCTTCACCCAGCCGTCGTATCGGACGTTCTCGGCGAACTGCTGGGTCAGCCACCCCTTGAAGGCGTCTCTCTTCCGGGTGGCATCACTGTTGGGCGGGCGGCGGCCGAAGAAGGTGAGATCCCAGACGTTCGCCTGCGCCGCCGCGAACCGCGGGTCGGCGAGGAGCGCGTCGATCAGTTTCTCCCGCTTCCGGGCGTCGGTGTCGGTGAGGAACTGAACGGTTTCCGCGTAAGTGGGCACGGTGCCGACGAGGTCGAGGTAGATCCGTCGGAGGAACTCGCCGTCGGTGGACATCGGCGACGGTTTGACGCCGGCCTTCGTCCAGCCATTCCGGACCTCGCGGTCGATGATTGAGCGGAGCGGCACCTGACCCACGGAGAGGGCGGGGAACAATATTAGTGCCAGGAGGATGGGGCGGGCAGGCATGGCGAGTGACCGAAACGTGCGAAAGACGGCAGGTGGTGCAAGGTTATCACACCCACCGCACGAGTTCCAGAGTTTTCGTGCGTGGGAGGCCGTTCCATTCCCGCGGGTGGCGGTCATCCTGGACTTCGATCATGCGTCGGAGTACCTGGCGAAGTTGGCCAAGGGGTTGCACCCGCGCGACGAGGCGGCGGCGTTGGCACAGGCGAAGTCGAGGACGAGGGGGCGCTGCGGGAGATGGCGGGCCAGGCCCTGCACGCGAGGGGGTACGCGGTGCTGGAAGCCGGCGGCGGGGAAGAGGCGATCCGCCTGGGCGGTGGGCATCCGGGGCCGATCCACCTAATAAATAACGGACGGGGTGATGCCGGGGATGAGCGGGCGGCTGGCGGTCGCGCGACCGTCGATGCGGGTGCTGTTCATCAGCGGGTACACGGACGACGCGGTGGTCCGGCACGGGGTCGTTCGGGCGGAGGTCGCCTTCCTCCAGAAGCCGTTCACCGGGGACACCCTCGCCCGCAAGGTGCGGGAGGTGCTGGACACCTCGGTGGCGAGCGGGTCGGCCGGAAGGAACTGACGGCGCGGCTCGGGGGAATCCCCTCGCATTCGAAGGAATGTGAGGGGCGGGCTGTGAGGCGTAGTATCATGATCGTGTGCCGATGTCGGCCTAGCGGTGCGGTACGGCCCGAACCCGGCCTGAGAATCGCTCCCCATGAACACCCTGCCGATCACCAATGTCGCGCGGCGATTGATCGCCCTCGAAGCGGCGCGCGCCGGCTCGACCGGAGCCGGCACCGTCCGGGTGTGCGACAAGCTGCGGGTGCCGATCGCGAAGCTGGCCGGCGTGGCGGGCTACCGGTCCCTCCTGTCGCGGGCGGTGGCGCTGGCCAAGGCGGAGGTTCCCGCGCTCGCCGGGGTTCAGGTGCGGGCCGACGGCACGCTGGAGGGGTCCGACAGGACGGGCGGGGTCGAGATCGTCGCGCAACTGCTCGCACTCCTGGTGACGTTCATCGGCGAGCCTCTCACGCGGACCCTGGTGCGGGACGCATGGCCGGACGAATCCCCGAACGGATCGGGCGCGGGAACAGGGGTGGCGACATGAGCGCGGAAGACAAGGTGGCGATCCGGAAACTGCCGACCGGGGTGCCGGGACTGGACGAGATCCTCGGCGGCGGCCTGCCCGAGTACTCGTTCAACATCATCGCCGGTGCCCCCGGCGGCGGTAAGACCACGCTCGCCCACCAGTTCCTGTTCGCCAACGCCACCCCGGAGCGGCCGGCGCTGTACTTCACCGTGCTCGGCGAGCCGGCCATCAAGATGCTCCGGTACCAGCAGCAGTTCAACTTCTTCGACCCGGCCAAGCTGGGCACCGCCGTCCGGTTCGTCAACCTGAGCCAGGTGGTGCTGGACAACGACCTGGACGTGGTGCTGGCGGAGATCGTCCGGGAGGTGGAGGCGGTCGGCCCCGCCGTCGTCGTCGTGGACTCGTTCCGGACGGTGGTGCGGAAGGCGACGGGCGGGACCAGCGACGTCGAACTCCAGGGGTTCGTCCAGCGGCTGGCCCTGCACCTGACGAGCTGGCAGGCGACCACCTTCCTGATCGGCGAGTACACCGAGGGGGAGATCCGCGACAACCCGGTGTTCACCGTCGCCGACGGCCTCTTATGGCTGTCCCAGAAGGTCGAGCGGAACTCGATCGTGCGCAAGCTGCAGGTCATGAAACTGCGCGGGCAGGCGTCGGTCCCAGGGCTGCACACGTTCCGCATCACCGACGCCGGGGTACAAGCGTTCCCCCGCACGTTCGGCCTCACCGGGCGGACGAAGAAGACGCACACCCGGAGTCGGCTGTCGTGCGGGATCGCCGAGCTGGACGCGATGATGGGCGGCGGGATTCCCGAGGGCGATAGCCTGCTGATCGCCGGGCCGTCCGGGACGGGGAAGTCGGTCTTCGCCAGCCAGTTCGTCGCCGAGGGCATCCGCCGAGGGGAGCCGGGCATCGTCGCCATCTTCGAGGAACGCCCGGAAGAGTACGCGGGTCGGGCCGCCACCCTCGGTATGGATTTCGACACGCCCCAGCACGACGGCAAGCTGAACCTCCTCTACCTGCGGCCCCTCGACCTGTCGGTGGACGAGACGATGCGGGAGATCATCGACGCGGTGGAGCGGACGGGGGCGAAGCGGCTGGTGATCGACTCGCTGGCCGGGTTCGAGATGGCCCTCGCACCCAGCTTCCGCATCGACTTCCGCGAGTCCCTGTACCGTATGATCGGGGCCCTGACGCGGACCGGCGTCACCATCGTCAGTACCGTCGAGGTGACCGAGACGTTCACCGAACTGGCGCTCAGCCCGTACTCGATCTCGTTCCTGAGCGACGACATCATCCGCCTGCGGTACGTGGAGATCGACGGCCAACTCCGCAAGGTGCTGATCGTCGTCAAGATGCGGGCCGGCGACCACAGCAACGACATCCGCGAGTACGAGATCACGTCCGAAGGGTTCCGCATCGGCGCGCGGCTGACGGGCTACCACGGCCTCATCACCGGGGTGCCCGGACCGCTCCCCGCCGAGCCACAGCCCGGCCGGCCGGACCCTACCGACAAGGAGTAAGTCATGGCCACCGAAGTGGTGCCTGAGGCGGGCGGCGACCCGTTCACCTTCCCCCGCCTGTGCCGGTACTTCTCCGAGCGGTCGCCCCAGCCGATGGTCGCCGTCGAGGGGACGACGCACGTGATCCGCCATGTGAACTCGGCGTTCGCCAGCTTGTTCGGGAGAGACGCCGCCACGCTCGTCGGCCGGCCGTTCGCCGAGGCGGTGCCGGAAGGCGAGGGGAACGGCTGCCTGGCGCTGCTCGACCGCGTCTTCCACACCGGCGTGCCCGAGGAACTGGTCGAGCAGGAACATCGTCAGATACACCCGCACCCCGTGTACTGGTCGTACAGCATGTGGGCGATCCTCGGGGCCGACGAGCGGCCGGCGGGCGTCATGATCCAGGTGACCGACATCACGGAGACGGCGCTGTTCCGCCGGCAGGCGGTGGCGATGAACGAATCGCTGCTCGTGTCCGGGACGCGGCAGCACGAACTCACGAACGCGGCCGAGT
>JBBRUO010000553.1:0-4394 GCA_038247725.1 Gemmatales bacterium | reverse complement strand
GGTCTGGACACCTCCCCTCGTTGAGGGGAGGTGTCCAGACCCGCTCACCCGCATGGCACACGCTTGGGACAACGTCAACGGGTTCCTGTCTCAGCCGACGGGAGGAGCGGAGCCGGGAGCGGGCGACCGACTCGCGGCACCACACCCACGCCACGCCGGGGAGGTAGCGGGTCTGGCTGTCACGAAGAGGTTTCGGCGGGTGTCGGCGTCAGTCGTTCCGCGTGTCAGTCTCGACGCGGCCGTCGCGGAGGCGGACCACCCGGCGGGCGTGTTCGGCGATGTCGTTCTCGTGCGTCACCATGATGATCGTCTTCCCCGCCCGGTTCAGCTCCGTCAGCATAGCCATGATGTCCACGCTCGTCTTCGAGTCCAGGTTGCCGGTCGGCTCGTCGGCCAGGATCACCGACGGCTCGTTCACCAGACTGCGGGCGATGGCCACCCGCTGCTGCTGACCGCCGGACAGTTGCAGCGGGCGGTGGTCCAGCCGCCCGGCCAGCCCGACCATTTCGGCCAGCGCCTCGCACCGCCGCTTGCTCTCCGCCCCCAGCCGCACCCCCTGGTACACCAGCGGCAGCTCGATGTTCTCCACCACCGTGTACTGCGGCAGCAGGTTGTACGCCTGGAAGATGAAGCCGAGGTAGCTGCTGCGAACGTCGGACAACTCGTCGTCGCTGAGCGTGGCCACGTCCCGATCCCGTAGGTAGTAGTGCCCGTCGGTCGGCCGGTCCAGGCAGCCGAGGATGTTCATCAGGGTGGACTTGCCGGACCCGGACGGCCCCATCAGCGCGACGAAGTCGCCCTCCTCGAACGCCAGGTTCAACCCCTTGAGGACGTTCACCGTCACGTCCCCCATGTGGTAGTCCTTGACCAGATCGACCACTTCGACGATGGCGGCCATGTGCGATTCCCGAAAGAGGCAGCGGACGCCTTACAGTTTATCCGCCGGACGGTGCCGCGGACCACCCGGCGGGAATATGCTGAGCGCACCCGTACCGTCCCCGCCGTCGTCACCGCCATGACCGCACCCGCCGCCGACCCGTCCCGCCGCTGGGTGGCGTTCGCCGTCGCGCTGTTCCTGTTGGGGCTGGCGTGGACGGCCGCCGACATCGCGCTCGACCGACAGCCGAAGCTCCGCCACCGCGCCACCCTGGATTCCGCGTACTTCGCGTTCGCCCTGTGGGTCGGAGCGGTGGCGCTGCTGCTCCGCGCGCCGGCCGGGGAATGGGCCGGGCCGACGGGTGCCGTGCGGGTGGCCCGGTGGTGCTGGGCGCTGGGGGCGGTGACGTTCTGGGTCCACGTCGCGGTGGCGTTCCACTTCGCGCACGGTTGGAGCCACGCCAACGGCATCCGCCACGTCGAGGACACGTCCGGGTTCGGGCCGGGGCTGTTCGTGTCGTACTTCTTCACGCTGCTGTGGGCGATTGACGCCGGCTGGTGGGTGCTGACGCCGGCGGGTTACGCGGCCCGCCCGAACTGGCTCGGCGTCGCCGTCCACTCGTTCATGGCGTTCATCGTGCTGAACGGCACCGTCGTCTTCGGCCACCCGCCGATGCGGGAGTTGTCCGCCGGCGTGTTCGCGGTGCTGGGGGTCGTGCTGGTCCGCCGATCCGTCGGCTGATCCGCGAAGGCCCATTTGTTGCCCCACTGCGCTGGGGACGAGCCGGTCTGACACCTCCCATCGTTGTGCGGAAGGTCTGCGAGCGGCTGACACCGACCGAACAACCGGAAACGAACCTGGTGTCCACACGACCGAGAGAGAAAGAGGGTTCAAAAATCCTCTCTGTCTTGTCTTCTCTGTGTCCCGGTGTTTCGGAGGTGAATCTTCCGCTTCACAATACGCCGGTCACTCCCCGCCGAAGCCGCCGATGCCGCCGCGGGACTCGGACTTGAAGATCATGTCGATGGCCAGGGCGGTGGCGAGGGTCAGCATCTTCGCCACCGGCTGGTCGCGCAGTTCGTCGGAGATGTCCACCAGGTAACTGTCCGCCGAACTGAACAACTCGCGGGCCATGCCGCCCCACTTCTTCTTGACGGTGCCGAGTTCGACTTCCTTGTCCGGCGTGCGGATGCGGTAGTTGAACCCGATCAGGTTGCCCTTCACCTCGGCGAAGTGCTTGCCGTCCCGGTCGTACACGTGGAACCCGCCGCCGATGGTCAGGATCTTGCTCCGGAAGAAGCCGATCAGCTCGCCGTCGGCGTTCAACACCTCCACCCGCGAGCGGAAGATGTACGCCCCCCGGCAGATGACGAACAGCAGCGCGTCGTCGGGCTTCTCGCGGATCTCGAACCGGGTCGGCATCAACGCCTTGCTGATCACCCACCGGAGCATCTTGTTCAGTCCGCCGATCACCTCCTGGGCCGTGCCGATCAACTCCCCGCTATCGCCGTCGAAAATCTCGTAACTCTGTGAGGACTTCAAGAACTTGACCTGCTCCTTGACGGCGAACTTGTCGGCTTCGAGCATCGGACCGGCCTCCGGTAGGGATCGTGAACTACGGTACTTTACAATCGGGCGCCGGCTGTGTCGGTTTTCCCGCCGCCGTGAAAGAATTCGCCGTCGGCGGCCGTAACATCGACAACTCCGACCGGATGTGCCCTGAGGCCTGCGATGCCGTCGCCGGACACGCTCGACTTCGCCAAACTGCTAGCCCCGATCCCCGGTGACAAACCGGTCGGACCGGATTTACGGGCCACGTCCGGCCCGTCGTCGCCGTATTATCAGGTGAAAGACGCCCGCAGCGCCGCCCGCGCCGCCGAGCGGCAGATCGAGTCCGGCACCACCGACGGACCGGTGCCGGACTGGAAGGCGGTCGTCGCGGCCGGCACCAAGGCCCTCGCCACCGGGGCGAAGGACCTGGAGTTCGCCGCGTACCTCACGGAGGGGCTGGCGCGGGTCCAGGGATTCGCCGGCCTCCGGGACGGGTTCAAACTGACCCGACAACTGGTCGAGGCGTTCTGGGACGACCTGTACCCGACCCCGGACGAGGAAGGAGTGCTGACCAAGGTCGCACCCGTCGCCGGGCTGAACGGGGACGACTCCGAGGGCACGCTACTCGCCCCCATTCGGATGGTACCGCTGACCGACTCCGGCACCCACGGCGGGTTCACTTACTCGAACTACCTGCAGGCCCTCGCCACCAGCAAAATTCTCGACCCGAAGGTGAAGGAGAAGAAGGTCGAAGCCGGGGCCATGACGTTCGAGAAGTTCCAGGCGGCGATGAACGAGTCGCCCAACGCCTGGGTGAAGAATCTGCATGACGATCTGGTGGCGTGTCTCGCCGAATACGAGGCGCTGGGCAAGGCGTTCGACGCCAAGTGTGGGGCCGACGCGCCGCCCTCTTCGGCCATCATCTCCCTGCTGAACGCCGTACTGGACGCGGTCAAGGACGTGGCGCGGGATAAACTGGCCGTCAGCCAACAGGCCGCGCCGGAAGAAGAAAAGAAGGACACCGACGGCAAGCCGGCCGCGAAGGAGGAGGGCGACGCGACCCCCGGCGAGAAGCTGCCCGTTATCCGCACCCGCGAGGACGCGCTCAACGCCATCCTCAAAATCGCCGACTACTTCCGCCGCATCGAGCCGCACTCGATGGTGCCGGCCACCCTCGAACAGGCGGTGCGGTGGGGGCGGATGCCGCTCACGGACCTGCTCACCGAACTGATCGGCGACGACGACACCCGCAAGGCCCTCTTCAAGCAGGTCGGCATCCGCCAGTCGGATGGCCCGCCGGCGGACGAAGAAAAGAAGAAGAAACGCTAAGCCGCCCAGCCCCTTTTCACCCCCAGGTACCCCGCCATGGCCAACGACAGCGTCCACGACAAACTCGACCGCGTTCGCAAGCCGCGAGTCCACATCACCTACGAGGTGGAGACCGAAGGCGCGGTCGCCGAGAAGGAGCTGCCCTTCGTCGTCGGCGTCCTCGGCGACTTCTCCGGCAACCCGACCGAGCCGCTGAAGGGCCTCAAGGACCGCAAGTTCACCAACATCGACCGCGACAACTTCGACGAGGTGCTGGCCCGCATGACGCCCGGCCTCCAGATGAAGGTGCCGAACACCCTGGCCGGCGACGGCAGCGAGATGGCCGTCCAATTGAAGTTTTCGTCGATGGGCGACTTCGACCCGGCCGCCATCGCCGCCCAGATCGACCCGCTGAAGAAGCTGATGGAGACCCGCGACCGGCTCCGCGACCTGCTCACCAAGATCGACCGCTCCGAGGACCTGGAGAACCTGCTCGATCAAGTGCTGCAGAACACCGAGCAGTTGAAGACGCTCCAGGGCGAACTCCGCGACAAGAAGTGAGTCGGGGATTGGAACCCCGCTCCCGAGGGAGAGGGTTGGATTTGGTCCCCCCTCCCCTGGCGGGAGGGGGGTTAGGGGGGTTGGCGAGTCCAATTCC
>JBBRUO010000552.1:0-4409 GCA_038247725.1 Gemmatales bacterium | reverse complement strand
GATGCGCCGGCGACCGACGGGGCGAACCCGCGCGGCATCCTGATTATTGGGCCGGGTGGCGTCGGCAAGACGACCTTGGCGCGGATGTTGTCCGGCGGATTCGACTGGCTCAGCGACGACCCGTGGCGGTACGCGGAGAGTGTCTCCACCGAACGGTACGTCTTGAAAGACGACCCGAATACGGAAATCGTGGTGCCGCCGGGCCAACACTTCCGGCGAGCGGCAACCCTCCCCGAAGTCTTGGCTGAGTTGCGATCCGACCGATACCGGGGCGTGATCTTCGTCGCTTCCAACGGCCACAACACGCCCCACGCGGTCGGCCCGAAGACACACCCGCTGTACGACGATGACAAGCCGGCATTCGTCCGGCAACTCGTGGAGCAACAGCGACACGACGAAAGCGCCGTCTTCGCTCGACTCTGCGAGGCGCTGCTGGACGTGCGACAGCCCGTGTGGGTGCTGTTGGCCGTCACCAAACTCGACCTGTGGGTCGGCCAGCGCCCGGACGCGGAACGGCACTACTCCGGTGACGCCTTCGCCGAACCGATCCGCCGGGTCGAAGCCGCACTCGGCTCGGCCAACTTCCGCTTCGAGCAGCTTTTCTGTAGCCTCCTCATCGCGAATTGGCGGATGAAACAGGGGGAACGGTTGAAACCCAACGAAGCCGGCTTCGACCATCAATCGCAGGCGGAGTCCCTCCGCGAACTGTTTGGCGTGATGTCCCAACTGATGTCCTGGGAGGCAGACCGATGAGTGCCACCGCCGCGGACCGGGCCAGGGAGTTAAGCGAACACGCCCAGGACACCATCCGCCTCCTGCGGGTCTACACCAGGAAACTGACCCGCTGGGCTGACGAGGCCGGACCGTTGTTCGCGCTCGGCATTCCCTCAAGCGGCCTCGTGCAGGAGATCGCACGGAAGACGGATGTGCTTTCCACCCACCGCGACCGCTTCTCGCGCATCCACCCGGCATGCCAGGACCTTTCCGGCATCGGGTCGGGATTGGTCGAAGGCTCCAATCTCGAATACCTCCTCCGCACCGAGGTGCGGTTGCGACTGGCGGAATTCGAGAACGCGATGGAGCGGTATCGCCTGATCGTGCAAGGCGACAAGAAACCGAGCCCGGCGAAGGCCGACCGACGGGTTGCCGCCGTCGGTTGATCCGAGACGCATTTTCCTTGCCCCGGAGCCATTGATGTCCACCGCCCGTTTGCCCACCCGTGCCGAAGTCACCGCCGCCGACACCTGGGATCTGTCATCGCTCTTCCACTCCGACGCCGAGTGGGAAGCCGCCTTCGCCGCGTGGGAGAAATCCGTCGCCGGCTACGCCGCCTTCAAGGGGCGGTTGGCGGAAAGCGCCGAGGTGCTGGCCGAGTGCCTGCGGTTCGACACCGCCTCCGACCGTGCCGGCGATCGAGTCGGGACGTATGCGTTCCTCAAGGAAACCGAGGACGTGTCGAACTCGACGTACCAGGGGATGAAGGCCCGCTTCATGGGCATTGCGGCGAAGGCGAGCGAGGCGGCGAGCTACCTGCGGCCGGAAATCCTGGCCATCCCGGACGACAAGCTGAAGGCGTTCATTGATTCGCCGATACTCGCCGAGTTCAAACTGTCCCTCACCCGGTTGACGCGGTTCAAACCGCACACGCTCAGCGAGAAAGAAGAGCGGCTGTTGGCGATGCAGATCGAGTCCGCCGCGACGCCCCGCAACGTGTTCGACCAGCTCACCGACGCCGACCTGAAGTTCGGCACCATCGAGATCGAACCCGGCAAGACCATCGAACTCAGCCACGGCAGTTACGCCCGCTGCCTGAAGAACCCGAATCGCGAGGTGCGGAAGACGGCGTTTCACCAGTATTACACCGAGTTCCAGGACCACGCGAACACGCTCGCCGCGACCCTGGCCGGGAGCATCAAGCAGGACGTGTATCAGGCCCGCGCGCGGAACTACCCGTCGGCCCGCGAGGCGGCGCTGTTCCCGGACAACGTGCCGGTGAGCGTGTACGATAACTTGCTGGCGGCGGTGCGGGCGAACCTGCCGGCCATCCATAAATATTATGCCGTCCGCCAGCGGGCGATGAAGCTGCCCGACATCCACCTGTACGACGTGTACATCCCCATCCTCAGCGACCTGCAACGGACGACGCCGTGGGGCGACGCGGTGGAACTGGTGATGGCGTCACTCAAGCCGCTGGGCGCTAAGTACACCGACGCGCTGGCCGGCGGGCTGCGGGGCCGCTGGTGCGACCGCTACGAGAACAAGGGCAAACACAGCGGGGCGTTCAGCAGCGGGTGCTACGACTCGGACCCGTACATCCTGATGAACTACCAGCCGGAGGTGCTCGACCACGTGTACACGCTGGCGCACGAGGCCGGGCACAGCATGCACACCTATTTCAGCAAGTCGCAACCGTATCAATACGCGAACTACACCATCTTCGTCGCGGAAGTGGCCAGCACGTTCAACGAGCAACTGCTCGGCATGCACATGATGAAGACGGCCACCAGCGACCGCGAGAAGGCGTATCACGTCAACCGGGAGCTGGACGAGATCCGCACCACGATCGTCCGCCAGACGATGTTCGCCGAGTTCGAGAAGGTGACGCACGAACTGGCCGAGCGAAACGAGCCGCTCACGCTGGACGCCTTCAAGTCCGAGTACCGCAAGCTGCTCGACGCCTACTTCGGCCCGGACTTCGTACTGGACGACGAGTTGAGCCTGGAATGCCTCCGCATCCCGCACTTCTACCGCGCCTTTTATGTGTACAAGTACTCGACCGGGTTGAGCGCCGCCATCGCCCTGGCCGACCGCGTGACCAAAGGCGGCAAGGCCGAACTCGACGCCTACCTGCGGTTCCTGCACGGCGGCAGCAGCAAGGACCCGCTCGATCTCCTCCGCGACGCCGGGGTAGACATGGAAACCCCGGAGCCGGTGAACGCGGCGTTGAAGCGGTTCGGCCAACTGGTGGACGAGTTGGACCGACTGCTGAAGTGAGACCCCCGATGCAACTGACCCTCCGCCGGCTGTCGCCCGCCGACTGGCCGCTCGCGTACCCCGTCGTCCGCGAGTTGCGGACGCACCTGGACGAGGCCGAGTTCCTGGCCCGCACCGCGCGGATGGCGGATCGGTACGGGTCCGAGTTGTACGTGGCATTCGACGAGGCGGGGGCGGTCGTCGGGGCGATGGGGATGCGACCACTCGAAACCTACAACCGCGGCTGGCACCTACACGTCGATGATTTGGTGACGGTGACGGCGGCTCAAGGACACGGGGTCGGCACGGCCTTGCTCGCGCTCGCCGACCGCGAGGCGCGGTCGCGCGGCATGACGGCGGTGTACCTCGACAGCAGGCCGGCGGCCGAGGAGTTCTACCGGAAGGTCGGGTTCACGCGGAACACGGCCGTCGGGATGAACCGCCGGCTGACGTGATCGGCTCCGTGGCACGGCGGTCACGCCGGACGCTCGGCGAACGGTCGCCACTCGCCGGTTTCGCCGTCCCGCAACTCGTTCGGCTGGTACGTCGCCTTGTACTCCAACGACCGGCAACCCTCGACGTGGAAGCCGAGGTACACATACGGCAGCCCGCGCTCGGCCGCCGCGCGGATCACTTCTGACACGTTCCACACGCCCAGCGAGCGGTCGCGGAAGTCCGGGTCGTGGTAGAAATAGATGGCCGACAGCCCGTCCGACACCGCGTCCACGTAGCCGACGCCGACCAACCGGTCGCCGACGTGGTACTGCCACTCCTCGCAGTCGAACGGGTTGTCGAGGAACGACTCGGCGTAGTCGGCGACCGTTTCCGGTTCCCGCCCCGGCCACCCCTTGAAGTCGGATTGGAAGGCGTGGAAGCGGTCGTACAGGGCCAGCTTTTCCGGCGACACGGCCGGTGCCGCGACCGTGAGTCGGATGGCCCCGGCGTTCTTCTTCCGCACCCGCGCCTGCGTCCGGCTGGGTTGGAACCGGGCCACATCGACCCGCAACGACTGACACGCGGTGCAGGTCGAGCACGCCGGGCGGAACAGCGAGCGGCCGAACCGCCGCCACCCGGCCCGCAGCCGTTCGCCGTACTCCGCGACGGTCATCCGCCCGACGATGTCGTACCGCAGCGACCACACCCGATCCGGCAGGTAGCCGCACGGACTCGGCGGGGTGACGAAGGTGAACAGCGTTTCCATGACACCACCCGGCGAACGGCGCGACGTGAGTCCGCCGGTCATGATTTCAGGACACGAACTCGACGGCCACCGGGCGGGGGATGATCCCGGCCGCGTGCGCGGACTCGAGCAGCAACTTCACCGCCGCCCGCCCGCGGTCGCCGTAGTCCAGCGTCCAGTCGTTGACGTACATGCCGACGAACTGGTCCGCCAAGGTGACATCCATATCGCGGGCGTACTTCAGGGCGTAATCGAG
>JBBRUO010000551.1:0-4420 GCA_038247725.1 Gemmatales bacterium | reverse complement strand
GGGCCGGAGCATCGGCAGTGGACAGGTGGCGGGGGCGATCAAGCCGTGGGTGAACCGGCGGCTGAAGCGGATGGGGGCGCGGTGGCGGCCGGAGCACGTCGGCCCGCTGGTGGAGCTGGTGGTACTGGTGGACTCGCCCGAGTGGCACGAGGCGTGGGCCACCACCGCCGCCTGAACTCCCGTGCCAAACCACCCGTGCCAAAATCAATTGCTACACCCCCGACCCCGCTTGCGATTGACACCCGTCGTGGGTCGGCCGGATAATCCGCGAAGTCGTGAAATCTTTCCGTCGGGTCGCGGGACTTCACCGCGACGGGCCAGGACGCCGCGCCGGATGGAGCCATGACCCGCCTGACGAACCCGCCGCCATCCCTGCGCGCCCCCGCTCGCGTTCTCGACGCGCGGCCGGACGGGGTCCTCCTCGCCCGGTTCCTCGCCGACGGGGACGCCGCCGCCTTCGCCACGCTGGTCGGCCGGCACACGCCCGCCATCCGCGCGGTGTGCGCGGCGTGGCTGCGCTCGGCCGCCGACATCGACGACGCCGCCCAGTCCACGTTCCTGGTCCTGGTGCGGCGGGCCGACACCATCCGCGACCCGGACAAGGTCGGGGCGTGGCTGTGCCGGGTGGCCGGGTTCGTCGCCCGCCGGTTGCGGAAGGAGCTTCGCCGCGCCGAACCGCTGACCGTCGATCCGCCGGGGCGATTGCCGCCGGAGGGCGACGACCGCGCCGACGTGCTGGCCGAGGAAGTGGACCGCCTGCCGGAGAAGTACCGCGTGCCGGTACTCATGCATTACTCGGCCGGGCTGAGTACGGCCGACATCGCCGCGCAACTGGGTTGTCCGAAGGGGACCGTCCTCACCCGGCTGGATCGCGGGCGGACGTTGCTGGAACGACGGCTGGCGGCGCGCGGGTGGACGGCCATCGCCCTCGCGGTCGGGGCAGTGTCCCGCCCGCTGTCCGCCGCCTGGATCCTCGCCACCGCGCGGGGGGCCGTCCTCACCCGCGACGGCCTGTGCCCGCTGTCCGCCGGCGTCTCGATTCGTTCGATTCCCCTCACGGAAGGAGTGTTCCGCGCCATGACGAGTTCCAAACTGCGATTCGCGCTACTGGCCCTGATGTTGGCCACCGGCCTGGGCGGGTTCGCCCTCGGCCAATTCGGGCAGCGGCCGGCCGCCCAGAACAAGCCCAACCCGGCCGCGTCGAGGATCGGGGAGTTCGAACAGCCGATGGCGGAGGAGCCGAAGCCGGCGAAGGTGGACGAGGCGAAGCCGGGCAACCTCCGCCGCCGGGAGGCCGTCATCAAGGTGCCCGTCGGCACGTTCGTGAAGGACGTGGACGCCGGCGAGTACGGGTCCGGCCGGCTGACGTGGACGTTCGACGACGACAAGGTTCACGGCCTGATCGAGGCGAACGTGATGGGCGTCGAGGTGGAGTTGAAGACCGAGGCCGAGTTCTCGCTCAGCAGCAACGGCACCATCTACGGCATCGTGACGAGTGCCGAAGTCACGCACCTGAAGGTTGGCGGGCTGGCGCTGGGCAAAGAGCTGGCCGAGTACGCCAAGTTCGTGAAGTTGGCGGAACCGCTGGTGAACGAGATACTGACCGACTTGCCGTTCAGCTACCAGTTCCGCGTCACCGGCGACAAACTGACGATCCTGAACTATCGGGCGCTGTTGGCCGGGCCGAACCCGCTCGGCAAACTCGGCGGCCTCGTCGGTGGCGGGGGGGACAAGGCCCTGAGCGTGCTGACGTACTTCCAGGCGTTGGGCGTGGCCATCGAGGGCACCTACACGGCCGACGACGGCGAGCAACCCCGCGAGCGGCCGAAGGCGAAACCGATCCTCCGCCGGCCGGCGGGGAAGACGAGCCACCTCACCCCGGAGCGGATTCACGGCAGCATCGGGCCGTGACGCCAACTGGTGCCGGTCGCACCCTCCCGGCCACGACCCACCGCACGTCGTCGCCGGGAGCGTGCGACCGGCCTCCTTCCGCGCGCCACCCACTTCCGCATAATGACCGGGTTGTTCCCGCGCCCTCCGCGATTCGCCCCCATGACCCCTCCCCGCGTGCTCGTCCTGTACAACCAGCCGGTGCTGAAGCCGGGCCACCCGGACTACGAGTCCGAGGCCGAGGTGCTGTACTCGGTGAAGATCGTTCGCGACAGCCTGACGGCGCTGGGCATTCCCCACGACGAGTTCGGCGTCACCGACGACCTCACGCCGCTGCTGGAGCGGCTGAAGCGGGCCGACTTCGATGTCGCCTTCAACCTGTACGAGGGCACCGCCGACTTCTCGATTTCGGAGGTGTACTTCACCGGGTTGCTGGAGTGGCAGCGGATTCGCTACACCGGGTGCCCGTCGATCACGCTGGCGGTGGCCCGGCAGAAGGTGCTGGCGAAAACGCTGTTCCGCGACGCCGGCCTGCCGACCGCGCCGTTCGTGGTGGTCCCGGAGGGGCAGCCCGCCCCGGTGCCGGCGTTCGGCTTCCCGGCCATCGTTAAGCCGGCCAGCGAGGACGCCAGCGTCGGCATCGAGCAGGCCGCCGTGGTGCGGGACGAAGTGGAGTTGGCCGCGCGGGTGGCGTACATCCACGAGCAGTACGGCCAGCCGGCGCTGGTGGAGCAGTACATCAGCGGGCGGGAGATTCAGGTGTCGATGGTCGATCTGCACGGCACCGGGGAACCGGTGATCCTGCCCGCCTCGGAGATCGCCTTTGGCCCGCCGACCACCGACCGCCCGTGGCCGATCTACACGTACACCGCGAAGTGGGACGAGACCAGCGAGGAGTTCGCCAACGCCGCCGTGAAGGTCGGGGTGAACCTGCCGGACGAGGTGGACGCACGACTGCGGGACACGGTGACGCGGGCTTATCACCTGCTGGGTGCCCGCGATTACGCCCGTGTAGACCTCCGCCTGACCGCCGCCGGCGAGCTGTTCATCCTGGAGATGAACCCGAACCCGTCGATCACCAGCATCATGATCGACTCCGCGCTGCCGGCACTGGAGTTCACGTACGACCAGTTCATCGGCGCGCTGGTGCGGAACGCCGCCGCCCGCACCCCCGGCCCGACGGGTGTGCGGCGGAAGCGGGCGTGACGGCGTTCGGCGGGAGGAAAACTCCCCCCGGAGGTGGGCGGAGTCGTCTCACCGAAACCCACACCCTCCGCGAGACGACTGCGCAGGTTGAGACGACTCAGACCCGCCAACGACTTACGGCCGATACCCGACTTGAGACGAAAGACACGACCGCCCCCAGATCGCCCCGGAACTCCCTGTCCAGCGGGGGAGTATTCCACCCGCCGAACACCTATTCAGTCGCCGAGGACTCCGCCACTGGCGCGGGTGCCGACCGCCGCCCCGCGACGGTTCTCGCATGGCAGAGCGTGACACCGGCCACGGCCCGCGCTGCCGGGCGAGCCGCGGACATCAACCACACGGTGAGGGGCACTCACACCGTCGGACACGGCGTCGCGGAGAGACTCAGGGACGACGCCTGCGGTCCGCGCCGAGGGTCGGAAAAAGTGAGGAGATGACGGTCAACCGTCGTCAGTTAAGGGGGGAAGTTCCTGGGGCGGCGTGCCTTGCGACATCATCACCTGACGACGGGCTTGCCGTGAAGCAAGAGGCTGAGGAACTCAAGGTCTGTGAACCCTTGACTCAGCCCCCCTTGCCGCACGACAACCAGCTTGAGTGACGGGACGACGTACAACCGCTGTTTGCCGGCCCCGCACGCGGCGACTAGGTCTGCGGGTAGCCAGTCCGCGTTGGCCGCGTCCGCCCATTCGTGGGACAAGATCATGCTCGCCTTGCGGAGTTCGGCAGTCACTTCGTTCTTCAGCCACCACGTCATCCCGTAAGCCGGGTTCCGGGGAGTTCCACGAAAGCACTCAGCCAGCAACTTCGCGTCCACCACCACCTTGCCGTCCCACCGACCGCCTTGGCGCACGAATTCGCCGAACTTGGCCCAGTCCCTCGCCGTCGCAAACGCCCCGCCGCCGATCTGAGGGTGGCCATCGGCGCAACGCGTTCGCCAGTCGATCTTGACTCCGATCGGGTCAAGGATGCGGCGTTTGAGGTACGCCTCGAACGACTCCTTGCCCAACTTGCGCTCCAAGGCGTAGGCAAACACATTGAGCTGATGAGGCCCGTAGTTGAACTGCCCGCCGGGCGTGCCCGTCATGGGCCTCTCGGCGGTATCCTTCCACGACGGGGCCTTCATCACGACGCCTCGTTCACTGGCCGTGAGACCGCTGGTGAGCGTGAGCAACTGACGGTAGGTAATCGTCGCCTTCTTCGGATCGCCCTTCCATTCGGTGATGGCCTCGCTCGCCGAGTCGTCCAGGTTCAGCAACTTGTCCTGAACGGCGGCGATGGCGGCCAGGCCGACAAAGCTCTTGCTGCCGCTTGCCAGCATCTGCGG
>JBBRUO010000550.1:0-4423 GCA_038247725.1 Gemmatales bacterium | reverse complement strand
GTCTGGGGTCGGGGTCCCGAAACCCCCCCCCCCCCCCGCGGTGGCGGCCGCCCGGCCTCATTGGGCGGGGGCCGACGGCGATTTTCATTGACTGCCCACGCGGAGCAAACTCCAGACGAATATAATCAATGATCCCCCCGCCCGAGAGACGGGCACGGTGGGATTCCGTTCCACAGGTTGCGCTCCCATGCGTCGTCGTCTCGCGTTCACCCTGATCGAACTGTTGGTCGTCATCGCCATCATCGCCATCCTGATCGGCCTGTTGCTGCCGGCCGTGCAGAAGGTCCGCGAGGCCGCCGCGCGGATGAAGTGTAGCAACAACCTGAAGCAGTTCGGCCTCGCCGCCCACAACTACGAGAGCACGACCGGGTTTCTCCCGCCCAGCCAGCACACCGTCGTACTGCCCGCGCCCGGCACCAACGCCCCGACAACGTACTCGTCCGGTGCCCCCACGCAGGCGCTGCTGCTGCCGTACTTCGAACAGGGGAACAAGTTCAACCAGTTCAACATGAACTACAACGTGAACAGCGACGCCCCGATCAACAGCAACTTCCCGGCCCTGCCGAGGGCGAACTCGGCCGCCCGCACGTCGGACGTGTCGATCTTCCTGTGCCCGTCCGACCCGTCCGGCGAGTCGTATTTCGGGGCCGGCCGGCAGAACTACTTCGCCTCGCTCGGCGGGTGGGCGCACCAGCGGGGCGGCGGCGGCAACCAGGACGGCATCTTCTCCATCCCGTACCCGGCGAACGGGAATGAGATGAAAGGCGTCGCCATCCTGGCCGCCACCGACGGCACCAGCAACACGGTGATGTTCGCCGAGGTGATGCGATCGGCCATCCCGTACAACGCGGCGAGCGGCGTCCGCGACCACGCCACCGTCATCATCAACTCGGCGAACACCGGGTACAACCAGTCCGACGGGACCACCATCAGCATGTGTGCGACCGGGGCCAACTGGAGCAGCAGCATCAAGTACACCGGCCAGCAGTACTACCGCAACCTGCCGTCCAACTTCCTGTTCACCCACACGCTGCCGATCAACTGGAACCGGAAGGTGCCGACCGGGCAGCAGTACAGTTGCGGCAGCTCGGCGTTCAACTCGATGCACATCGCCGCCAGCAGTTACCACACCGGCGGGGCGAACGCCGGCCTCGCCGACGGCAGCGTGCGGTTCTTCCGCGACAGCACCGCGCTGGCCACCTGGCGGGCCTACGGCACCCGCGCCGGCGGCGAAGTCATCAGCGACAACTGATCCGGCGAACCACGACCTCCCAGCGAGCGGACGGCGGGACACCCTCGCCGTCCGCTCCCTTTTTTCATCCGGAGACTGTTGATGCGCGGAACCCTCCTGCTGGTCGGTCTGGCCGTCGTCGCGGGTTGTTCGTCCCCCCCCGCCAAAACGGGCGACGGCAGTCAGCCCACGAACGCGGACGCCCTCAACGAGGTCGCCACCCTCCTCCGCTCGTACCCGGCCAAGGGCGGCAAGGGGCCGGCGAAAGTGGCCGACCTCGCCCGCTACGAGCAGGGCGGGCCACTCGGGTACGCGGCCGTGAAGGCGGGCGACATCGTCGTCGTCTGGGGGGTGCCGATGGGCGGCGAAGGGGACGCCGGCTCCCCCGACATCATCGCCTATGAGAAGAAGACCCCGGCCGAGGGCGGCGGCGTGCTGCTACTGAGCGGCGAGGTGAAGTCCATGACGGCCGCCGGGTTCGCCGCAGCCCCGAAAGCGGGCGGGAAGTAGTAGCCTGCGGCGGGCCGGGCGGGCGGTATCATGACGGTTCGCCCCTCGCCCCCGGACCCCGTCGGCCATGACGTTCCTCAACGCCGCCCTGCTGTTCGGCCTGGCCGCCGTCGTCGTGCCGCCGGTCGTCCACCTGTTCAGCCGTCGCAAGTTCGACGTGGTGGACTGGGCCGCCATGCGATTCCTCCAGCTCAGCCAGAAGACCAAGCGGAAGATGTTCTTCGAGCAGTTCTGGCTGATGCTCCTCCGCATGGTCCTGGTCGCGCTGGTCGTCGCCGCCATCTCCGCCCCGCAGCTCACCTCTCGCTGGCTCGGCACCACCGCCGGCGGCGGCACCCGGAACGTCGTGCTGCTCATCGACGGGTCCGCCAGCATGGCCTACAGGCAGGGCGAAGGCACCGCCGCCGACGCCGCCAAGGTGTGGGCCGACGACTACCTCGCCCGCCTCCGCCCCGGTGACAAGGCGGCCATCTTCCAGGTGAAGCACCTGCCGTTCCCCTTGCAGGGTACCTTGTCCGCCGACCTTGAGCAGGCCCGGAACTCGCTCGAACTGCTGTCTGAGCCGAAGGGCAACCCGGACTGGCCGTCCGCCGTGCAGAGCGCCGTCGGCCTGTTGACGCCGGAGTCCGGCACGAAGGCGGTGGTCGTGCTGACCGACGGCCAGCGGTTCGGGTGGGCGGACGAGAACACCCTGGCGCGGTGGGCTCTGGTGGCGAAGTCGCTCGGTGCCGACGCCACCAACCCGCCCCGCGTGTGGGTGGTGAACGTCGCCCCGGATCGCCCGCCCGACCCGCCGAACTGGAGCCTCGACCCGATCACCAGTACACGGGCGGTGGCCCCGGCCGGGCGGGAGTTGCAGTTCCGCTCGGCGCTCCGGTTCTCCGGCGGCGGGACGGCAACCACACCCGGCGTGATCAAGCTGGAAGTGGACGGCCGCGCCGCCGGTGAAGTGAAACCGCCGGCGCTTCCAACCGCCGCCGGGCAAGTGGCCCTCCCGTTCGCGCAGAAGTTCCCCTCCGGCTCGCACCTGCTCACGCTGACGCTCGACCCGGACGACCTGCCCGGCGACAACCGGCAGGACTTCGCCGTCGAGGTACTGCCGGTGGTGCCGGTGCTGATGGTGGACGGCGGGCCGGCCGGCGCGGGCCTTCGCCGCGGCACCGACTACCTCCGCGACGCCCTCGCCCCGATGAAGGACCCGTCCCCGGCGTTCGCCGTGCGAGTCATCTCGATCGCCGAGTATTCGCCGAACTCGCTGGCGCAGGACGTGAAGGGGCCGAACACGCCGCCCCGCGTGCTGGTGCTGTCAAACGTCGAGAAGCTGACCGGCGACCAGCAGACCGCGACGGAGGGCTTCCTGAACGCCGGCGGGTCGGTCCTGGTGACGCTCGGCGACCGCACCGACGCGGCCATGTGGAACCGCGTCGCCTTCCGGGGTGGGCAAGGGTTCCTCCCCGGCCGACTGATGGAAGTGATCGGCGATGAATCCAAGCCGGACACCGCGCCGAAGCCGCAACCGGCCAGCTTCGCCCACCCGGCACTCGACGTGTTCAAGGAGCCGCTGCCCGGCGGCCTACACACCGCCTTCTTCCCGAAGCGGTGGAAGATCGACACCACCGCCGGGGTCAACGGCAGCACGGGCACCGCCATCGCGCTGCTGTCGTCGAAGGACCCGCTGCTCGTCGAACGGCCGTTCGGCAAGGGGCGGGTGGTGCTGGCCACGCACCCGCTCGATAACAGTTGGAAGACGAATCTGCACCGCCTGCCCGACTTCGTCCGACTGGCGCACGAGTTGACGTACTACCTCGCCGGCACCCGCAGCGCCGAGCGGAACCTCGTCCCCGGCCAGCCGATCGTCTTCACCCCGCGGCCAGAGGAGCCACCCGGCAACATCACCGTGCAGTCGCCGGACGGCAACACCCGCACCCTGCCGGTGCAGACGTGGCCGGTGGTGGTGGACGGCACGATGGACCCCGGCGCGTACAGGCTGACGACGCCGGCCGGCCGGCAGGTGTACTTCGCCGTCCGCACCGACCCCCGCGAGGCGGTGCTGACGCCGTGTTCGGAGGACGACCGCAAGAAGGTCGCCGGCATCGTGCCGGGGCTGAGCTACCTCGCCCCCGGTGAGGACGCCACCGAGGCGGCCGGCGACGTGCCCGTCTCGCAGGAACTGTGGTGGCTGCTGCTGATGATCGTGGTGGGGTTGCTCGTGTTCGAATTGTGGTACACCCGCAAGCTGACCGACCGCGGCGAACACAACCTGCCGCGGGAGTGACCCGCTCTTGCGAGCCGCGACCACGAGGCTTCCTCCGTAGTAGAATGCGGTCAGCTTCAGGAGGTTCCGTCATGCGACTCGAAGGCGTCGTCTCGAACGGCGTGATCGTGCCGGATCCGTCGTCTGCCCCCCTGGCCGACGGCACGCGGGTGCAATTCACGCCCGTCACCGGCATGGGCTGGTGGAACCGCCCCGATGGGGCGGAAGAGTTGCGGCCACCGTCGCTCGCCGGGCAACTCGTGCGGGCGAACCGGCCGAACCCGTGACGTGAGACGCGGTAGAATTCGGTTGTTCTTCCGGCCTGAAGGGCCGGTTCCATCAGCCCAGGCCGTGAGGCCTGGGAATCGCCGTGATCCCACCCGCCGGCCCTATGTGGACCACCGTGAACGGCCCTTTCAGGGCCGAGG
>JBBRUO010000549.1:0-4431 GCA_038247725.1 Gemmatales bacterium | reverse complement strand
GTGTGCAACGGGGGCGCGTGGCCCCGCGCCATCGCGCTGCCGACCGCCGCCGGCAAGACGACGTGCATCGACATCGCCGTCTTCGCGCTGGCGTGTCGGGCACCGAACGCCGCGCGCCGCATCTTCATGGTGGTGGACCGCCGCATCGTCGTCGATCAATCGCAAATGCACGCGGGGCGACTGGCGTGCGCCCTCGTAGGTGCCGCCGACGGCATCCTGAAGGAGGTTGCCGACACGCTGCGAGAGGTCGGCCAGTCCGATCGTCCGCTGGACGTGTACGCGCTGCGCGGCGGGATGTACCGGGAGACGGCGTGGGTGCGGTCGCCGCTGCAACCGACGGTGATCGCCAGCACGGTCGATCAGGTCGGTTCGCGGCTGCTGTTCCGCGGGTACGGTGTGTCGGATTCCATGAAGCCGGTCCACGCCGCCCTCGTCGGCAACGACGCGCTCCTCCTGCTGGACGAAGCCCATTGCGCGAAGCCGTTCCAGCAGACCGCCGAGGCGGTGGAGCGGTATCGCGGGTGGAACGAGTCGCCCGCCCCGTTCCGGTTCGTGTCCATCACCGCCACCCCGACGAGCGACGACGGCGTGATGCGGGACGACGAGGCGGATCAGGCGCACGCCGTGTTGGGTGCGCGCATCCGGGCGAGCAAGCCGGCCAAGCTGTTCGTCGCGGAGCGGGCGATAGGGAAGAACTTCACCGCCGAGTTGGTGAAAGTGTTGAAGGCACAAGCTGAGTCACTGGTGGGAGTGGACCTCGGCGAGACGACGGACAATAAGGGCAATGTCACTCAGCACAAGGTTCAGTGCGTCGGCGTCATTGTGAACCGAGTGTTAACCGCCCGCAAGTTGAAGGAAGCGCTCGGCGAGGATGCCGTGCTGCTCACCGGGCGGATGCGGCCGCTCGACCGCGACCGACTGTTCCGTGAGCGGCTCCAACCGCTGCTATCGGGGGCCGATGGCACCCCGCCGAAGTTCGTCATCGGCACGCAGTGCCTCGAAGTCGGCGCGGACTTCGACTTCCACGCCCTCGTCACCGAATGCGCCAGCCTGGACGCGCTACGGCAACGGTTCGGCCGGCTCAACCGCATCGCCGCCCGTCCGTCCGCGAACGCCGTGATCGTCGTGCGTGGCGACCAGACCGACGACACGGCGGACGATCCCATCTATGGCGCGAGCCTGGGCGCAACGTGGCGGTGGCTGAACGGGATCGCAACTGACGGCGCGGTCGATTTCGGTATCGCCGCGATGCGGGCCGCACTGACTGGCGTTGACCTGACGCCGATGAACGCGCCGTCCGCCGACGCCCCGGTGCTGTTCCCCGCGCATCTGGATTGCTGGGTGCAGACGCACCCCATTCCGACGCCGGACCCGGATGTCGCGCTGTGGCTCCACGGCCCGAAGGAGGGCGGCCAGCCCGACGTTCAGGTCGTGTTCCGCGACGACCTGGGCGACGACCGGAACCTGTGGGCGGAGATCGTCGCGCTCTGCCCGCCGTCGTCATCGGAGGCGGTGGCGGTGCCCATCGGCGTGTTCAAGAAGTGGCTGGCGGGCGAGACCCGCGACACGGACACCACCGGCGACGTGGAAGGCGCGGCGGCGGACGAACCCGACGACCTCGAACCCTCCGACCGCTTCGCCCTCTGCTGGAAGGGGGCCGGGAACGACACGACGGCGGCCATCAACGACCCCGACGACGTGCGGCCGACGCGGACGTATGTGGTTCGGTGCCAGGACGCCGACGTTCGCACGCTGGCCGATTTCATCGCGCTGCCGCCGGAAGACTACGCCGAAGAAGCGTTCCAGCGGTCGCGGGACAAGGCGCTGCTCCGGCTCGCGGTCACGCTCACCGAGGAGATGAGCGACGAGGAGCAAGTTGAGTTGGTGTCGGACGCGATCCGCGCACGGCTGACCGACGGGGCACCGGAGTGGCTGGCGCGGGCCGTGAAGGCGTTGGAGAAGCCGAAGGCGCGGCTGGTCGCCAAGCACCCGGCTGGCGGCGTCGTCGTCACCGGCAAGCGGCGGCTGATGCAGTTCGACCCGGAGTTCCTGGACGACGGCGCGTCGTCGTACTCGCCCGGTCGGGAGGTGACGTTGGACGCGCACTCGCGCGGGGTGGCCGCGTTCGCTTCCCGGTTCGCCACCGGGTGTGGGCTGGACGAAACCCTGTACACGCAAGCCGGGTTCCTCCACGACCTCGGCAAACTCGACCCGCGATTCCAGCGGATGCTGAGTTCGTACCGCCGTGACCAACCCCTGGCCAAGTCCCGCCGGGCACCCCAGAGCGAGCGCGAGCGGGAGGAGGCCCGGCTCGTCCACCGCTACCCGAAGGGCGCGCGGCACGAACTGTTGTCCGCCGCGATCGTCGCCACGCGGACGGACGACGACGACCTGCTGCACCTGATCGCCACGCACCACGGCTCGGCCCGCCCGTTCGCCAACGCCGTGGAAGACGACGGCGGTGAGTTAAAAGTGTCCGAGGTGATGCTCTTCCGTCAGAAGTGGAAGTGCGACGACGCGCGGCAGCGAATCGCCGACTGGAACCCGGAGTTGGCCGAACGGTTCTGGCGGCAAGTGCGGGCGCACGGCTGGTGGGGGTCGGCGTTCCGGGAGGCGGTTTTCCGTCTGGCCGACCATGCGCAGAGCCGCGCCGAACAGGAAGCGGACGCGGATGGCGAAGTGTCCGCGGACGTGGCCCCGCCGCCGCTCCGTCCGTCCGCCGTGCCGCAGCGACTGTTCCCGCTACCGCTGCCGGGCCTGGACGGCTCCAACCCGCTGGCGTTCTTGGCCGCGCTGGGAACGCTGAGGGTCGCGAATCGCGCGTTCGGCGGTGCCAAGTTGAGTTGGCGCTTTGACGGCTGCTGGTCGCCCGTGTTGTTCCTGCCGCGCGAGGTGTCGCCAGACGAGTTCGCCTCTTCGCTGCTCACGGCCGCCGCGAAGGGTCGTCGCTGCTTGACGTTCGCGGAGGACGTGAAGGCGCTGATGGAACCGTTCCGCGCCGCCCAGCGCGAAGCCGCGGACACCGCGCGGGATGACCGCGAGTTCACCGACTTCCTCGCCGCCTTCGCCGACCCGCTCGTCACGGTCCAGGGTGGACCGAATGCCGGGCGAACCAAGCCGACCGCGTTCTACTTCGTCGCCGGACAACAGAAATTGTTGGAACTCGCCGGCGCGATCACGGAACGGGCGTCGGTCGCTCACCTGACGAAGGCGCTGTTCGAGCCGTGGCGGTACGACGACGCGACCGAGAAGCAGGCGCTGAGGTGGGATCCGCTCGACGACAGTCGGTATGCGCTCCGGTGGCGTAACCCCAGCGGCGACCCGTCGCGTAAAAAGTCCGGCTCTGTCCTCGGTGCGAACCGGCTGGCATTTGAAGCACTACCGTTCTTCCCGTGCTTCGCGCGCGGCGACCGGCTCGCCACCACGGGGTTCGTTCCGGTCCGGCGACGACCGTTCTTCGTCTGGCCAATTTGGTCCGCGCCCCTCGGCCCGGACGCCGTTCGATCTCTTCTTGCGCTCGTCGAACCACCACGGCGAAAAGACGAAGAGGAAATGATCTCTCCCCCACGCGGCCTCGGCGTCGCGGCGTGGTATCGGTGCGAGAAAGTGCCGAACAGCGACTATAGCAACTTCGCACCGTCGCAAGCAGTCTGAAGAAATCCCCCCTTTTCCCGCCGCACGGACGCGGCCCTTTCCCCCCGGAGGTTCGGCCATGCCGGACACGCCGTCGGACGGGCACGTCCCCGCCCGCATGTTGAACGAGTTCGCCTACTGCCCCCGCCTCGCGTACCTCGAATGGGTGCAAGGCGAATGGGCCGACAACCCGGACACCCTGGACGGCCAGTTCGTCCACCGCAACGTGGACCGCGAGGACCGCCGCCCACTGCCCACCGCCGATGCCGATGACGAGATGCCGACGCTGCACGCCCGCTCCGTTCGCCTTGAAGACGCTGCCCTCGGCCTCGTCGCCGTCGTGGACTTGCTCGAAGTGGACGGCGGTTCCGTCACCCCCATCGACTACAAGCGTGGCACCGCCCCGGACCTGCCCGAAGGGGCGTGGGAACCGGAACGGGTGCAACTGTGTGCCCAAGGGTTGCTGCTCCGTGCCGCCGGGTACGCCTGCGCCGAAGGGGTGCTGTACTTCTCCGCGTCCAAGCGCCGCGTGACCATCCCGTTCGACGACACCCTCGTGAGCCGCACCCTCGCGCTGCTGGCCGAGTTCCAGCGGGTGGCCGCCGATGGGACCATCCCACCGCCGCTCGAAGACAGCCCGAAGTGCCCCCGCTGCTCGCTCGTCACCCTCTGCCTGCCCGACGAGACGAACCTACTTCGCCTGGGATTGCCGGACGTTCCCGCCGACGATTCGCCGGCCAAGCCGCCCGGTGCCGGCAAGGTCCGCGCGCTGCTCGCCCCGAACGACGACGCCCGCCC
>JBBRUO010000548.1:0-4445 GCA_038247725.1 Gemmatales bacterium | reverse complement strand
CCGCGGCGCGGGGTGGGGGGCGCCGGACCGCGCCCGGGCGGGCAGATAGCTTCTCCCTATGGCCCTGGAAGCCACCCCACCCGGGGGCGGCGCCGCCGACCTCCCCTCAACGAGGGGAGGTGTCCAGCGTTCTCCCCACGGCACACGATGGGACAGCTTCAGCGGGTTCGTGTATTAGCGGTCCGAAACGGGCGGGTCCAGTTCGTCCGCATCGTGGTCGCGTTGCGGGCCGAACTTGCCGCCGAGCCGACCGCCGCGGACCCCGGCCTGCTTCTGCTGCTTGTACACGGCCAGGTCGCGGCGGAGCTTCGCCTGATGGTCCTCGCGGATGATGTGGTACTGCCCCATGGCGTAGCGGCGGGTGGCCAGCGCGTCGGTCAGCGCCAGGCCGAGGATGGCGAACACCAGGAGGACCACCACGATCCAGTAGCCGCCCCAGAAGCGGAGCAGCGCCTTGTCGTCGGCCGTCAGTTTCGGCTTCGCCGCGTCCGGGTCGGCGGCGGCCGGCTTCTTCTCGCCGAGTTCGTCCACCTTCGCCTCCATGCCGGCGAGGTACGCGCCGCCGATCATGCCGCCGACGACGGCGAGCAGAACGCCCGTCAGCAGCCGGCGGCGGTGCCGACTCCGCAGGTAGCCGAACTCGTCACTCGGCACGTGCGTGCGGCCCCGCAAGTGGCGGAGGCCGCGGAGTTGGAACCACCCCGTAACCGTCCCGAGCAGGACGAGGACGACGGCGAGGATCAGGCCGGAGCGGGATTCGGGGTTCATGGGTGCGCCTTCGTCCGAACCGCGACCGCGAGGGAGTGGTGGGGGTTGAGAACACTGTTTGAACCGCCAAGACGCCAAGGGGCCAAGAAACCAGCGAGAGACTTCGTCTTCTTGGCCCCTTGGCGTCTTGGCGGTTCAAGCTCCTTGACCAGCCGCTTCCTGAACGGCGCGGCTCGCGTCCCCGCCCTACTTCTTCCCTTTCAGCCAGGTGGTGATGACCGTCGCCACCTGGGTGAACTGCTTCGCGCTGCACTGGTCGGGGGTGTCGGACAGGGTGTGCCAGTGCTTGTAGTCGAAGTCGATGACGTCCACCGCCGGGATGCCGACCGCCTGCAGCGCGATGTGGTCGTCCTGCACGTCATTGCCGCGAGTGAACCCGCGCTCGTAGCGGAACGACTTCGCCCCGACCTTTTCGGCCACGCCCCAGATCTCGTTCACCAAGTTGCGGGCGTTCGCCCACGAGTACCCCTCGACGGCCAGCCGCGCGCCGTCGTGCGCGAACAGGTCGAACAGCACCGCCGCGACGTACTGGTACGGCCGCTTGTCCTTCGCCTTCTTGTACTCGGCGGCGAAGTGCTCGGAGCCGAGGAAGTAGCTGTCGTCGGCCCGCTCCGGCCCGGTGAACACGTACTCCTCGCCGTCGAAGAAGACGAAGTCCACCCCGACGTCGGTGCCCAGCCCCTTCATGTGGTGGGCCAGTTCCATCAGCAGCGCCACGCCGGACGTGCCGTCGTTCGCCGAGACGAACGGCTTCGCCCAGTTCTTCCGCTCCGCCTCCTGGTCGGCGAACGGCCGGGTGTCGTAGTGGGCGCACAGGATGACGCGGGACTTGCGGTCGGGGAACCACGAGACGATCAGGTTCGTCATCGCCGTGTCCTCCCGCCGGCTCTTCTGCCGCACCGTGAACTCCTGCTTCGTCACCTTCCCGCCGAGGTCCTCGAAGTGCTTGGTCAGCAGGGCGATCTGCTTGGTCATGCCGGCGGTGCCGCTGACGCGGGGGCCGAGGTCGCACAGCGTCTTGAGGTACTTCATGCACCGGTCGCCGTCGAACGGGGTCACTTTGGGGTCTCCCGGTTGCGGCAGTTTGGCCGGCTGGGGGTCGCGGCCCTCGCCGAACTTCGTCTTGGGTGGTGGGTCGTCGTCACCTCCGCCCCCGCCGAGTCGGATCTCGCCGAACTGGACCTTCTTCGGCTCGTCGGCGGGGCTGTCCGCCGGCGTACACGCGAGGGGGCCGACGAGGGGAACCAGCAACAGGAACAGAACCGGCCGCGCCATGACCGCCCCTCGTGGGTGTGGGAAGTGAAGGCCATCATACCGCGACGACGGGCCGGGGGGATAGGCGGATCAGCAGCACCCCGCGCCGGCGACGCCCGGCACCCCGCACCGATCCGGGGCCAGGCATTCGGTGTGCTTGGTGCCGAGGTGGAACAGCAACCCGCCCGGCGTCCGCTCCACCCCGCCGAGCGGGAATTGCGACACGGTCGCGCCTTCGTGCTCGACCTCGACCGCCAGCGCGTCCGACTTCAACAGCGGCGCGGCCATCGTCAGAATGGAAGCGAACTTGCCGGCGGTCAGCCGGTGGTCGGTGTCGGCGGCCACCCACAGTTGAACCTGACACGTCGTCACCGAGCGGGTGGTGCCGCCGCAGTCGATGAAGTCCTTCTGGACGCGGCCGACCTCGGTGACGTGGAAGTGCGGCGGTACGAAGTCGCCGTCGGGTAGCATCCAGTGCAGTGCCGTGGCCGGGTCGGCGGTGAGGGCGGCAAGCAGTTCGGCGACGGTCATGCTGGAAGGCTCCGTGTGCCAAGGCGATAACTGGCAGAATATGAAAAACCCGAACTCGGATGGACGCGCCGCGTCGCTTCCGGAAATAACTGGGGTCACCACACCCGACGCACGGAGGCGGCGGAATGACGACCACCCTTCGCGGTCGCGCCGCGGCCGCCGCCCGATCCGCGGCGCGGGACGACCCCCGCACGGACGCCGAATTGCTCGCGCGGTTCGTGGACACCCGCGACCAGCCGGCGTTCACCGCGCTCGTCCACCGACACGGCCCGCTCGTCCTCGGCGTCTGCCGGCGGGCGCTGGGGGCCACCGCCGACGCCGACGATGCCTTTCAGGCCGCGTTCCTGGTGCTGATTCGGAAAGCCGAATCCATTCCCTGGCGGGCGAACATCGGCCCGTGGCTGTTCGGCGTCGCGTTCCGAATCGCCCGCAAGGCCCGGTTCAAACGGGACCGCCGGTTCGCCGTGGAGAAGCAGGTGGACGCCATGCCGCACCCCGCCGCGACCGCCCCCGACGCGGCCGAATCGGACGAACTGAGCCGGGCGTTCGACGACGAGTTGGCGGCCCTCCCGGAGGCCATGCGGCGGGCGGTGGTGCTGTGCGAGTTGCAAGACGTCGGCCGGGCGGCGGCGGCGAAGCAACTCGGCATCTCGGAAGGGACGCTGAGCAGTCGGCTGGCGCGGGCGCGGAAGGCGCTGAAGGACCGGCTGGCGCGGCGCGGGTTCACCCTCGTGATGCCGGTCGCGGCGGTGGTGTCGGCGAAACTCGCGGCGGCGACGGTCGGGCTGGCGAACGGAGCCGTCGGGGTGGTCCCGGCGGCGGTGTGGGCACTCTCGCAGGAGGCGATGAAGATGATGGCGATTTCCAAACTGAAACTCGGGGCGGTGCTGGTGGCGGCGGTGATCGGGCTGACCGGCTTCGGCCTGTCCGCCAGCGGCAACGGGGACGACAAACCCGTGGCGAAGGCGAAGGCCGACCCGCCGGCGGCGGCGGACGCGAAGCCGCCAACCCAACCGGTGGCGACCGTCAACGGCCAGGACATCAGCCGCGCCGAGTTCGGCGAGTACCTCATCCGCAAGCACGGGGCGAAGGAGATCACTCTATTCGTGAACAAGAAGATCATTGAACACGCCGCCGCCGACAAGAGCATCAAGGTAAAGGGCGGGGAAATCGAGGCCCAGTTCCTGAAGGAATACCAGTCCCTCGGCATTCAGAAGGAGGAGTTCGTGAAGTCGGTGCTGACGGAGCACGGCAAGACCGAGGCCGAGTGGCGGGACGATGTGACCCTGCCGCGCCTGCTGCTGGAGAAAATGTGCGAAGGCGACGTGGCGGTAACCGACGGCGAACTCCGCGACGCCTTCGCACGGAAGTTCGGCGAGACGCGGAAAGTGCAACTCACCACCTGGTCGAAGGATCGGGGTGTGATGATGCCGAAGGCAAGCCTGGTTCACAAGGCGGCACCGGATGACTCGCCCGACACGAAGGCGCTCAAGGCGGCCGCCTTTGCCCTCAAGAAAAAGGGTGAGGAGAGCGACTGGATCACGATTACACAGGGGCGGTTCGCGGTGACCTTGATCGAGATTATCCCGGCGAACACGGACGCCAAGTTCGAGGACGAGAAGGCGGCGCTCCGCGCCGAACTGCTCCCGCGCCGAATGGAGTCGGAAGTGCACAAACGGTTCGCCAAGCTGAGGGAGCAGGCGGAGCCTGTGTATCACATCGAACCGGCCAAGTAGCGACGGTCGGAATCGGGCCCTTCAAAACCGCGATGTTCCAGTCTACCAGTGCCAAACCTGGCGGAGGCGTACCGCGAGTCGTGGGTGCGGCAGACGAACTCCCGATGAATTGCTAAACCCCTCAGCACGCCAACTCGCCGCCGAGTTGGTGGTCTT
>JBBRUO010000547.1:0-4446 GCA_038247725.1 Gemmatales bacterium | reverse complement strand
CCTGGCCCGTCGGCGACCGGGGGTGTTCGCACTCCGGCACCTGGGGGCGGTACCGGAACGCGGGGAATGCGAGGGGCCGGATGAGCGGAGACGTTCACGTCCGGTTCTGGGAGAGCACGGGGGGTGTAATTCCCCCCGTGCCACTCAACTGCCGCCGCACCGCCGGGAGGCGATCCTCACCCGCCACGGGTGGGACATCCAGTCCGCATTGCCCGGCCGGCCGCGGCCGGGCAAGGCGGACTGGACACCGGGTGGGAATGCCCATCACACGCCGCTGACCGATGTCGGGTGACCCTCGCGCAACCCCGTGGCCCGCTCGGCGGGTCCATCGCCGGCACTCGCACACCGTTCCAGTGCCCGGTCCACCTCTGCCATCGATTGGAACCGCTCGTTCGGATCCTTCGCTAGGCAGCGGGCGACGACCGCGGCGAGATCGGCCGGCACTCCCGCGTCCGCCACGGCGAGCGACGGCGGCGGCTCCGAGCGATGGGATGCGAGGACTTGGCCGACCGACTTCCCCTGAAATGGCGGCCGGCCGGCGAGCGCGAAGAACGCCACCACGCCGAGGCTGTACACGTCGCTGCGGGCGTCGAGCGAGGCCTCTCCCGCCGCCTGCTCCGGGGACATGAACTCCGGCGTCCCGAGGACCGTCCCGGCCCGCGTCAAGCGGTCGTTCGACTCGGCCGAGAGGTCTTGCACCAGGCCGAAGTCGAGCAACTTCGCCACGCCCGCCCGGCCGCCGAGCGCGGCGACGATGATGTTCCCCGGTTTCAAGTCGCGGTGGATCAGGCCGCAGGCGTGGGCCTCTGCCAGCGCCCCGCACACCTGGCGGAGTAAGTCCACGACCCGCCCCGGTTGCAGGGGGCCGCTCCGGCGGACCAGCTCGTCCAGAGTCGGCCCGTCGAGGTACTCCATGACGAAGTAGAAGGAGCCGTCCTCGGCCCGGCCGTAGTCGTACACCCGGACGGTGTTGGGGTGGGTCAGGCTCGTCACCGCTTGCACTTCACGGGCGAACCGGGCGGCCGTCGCGGGGTGGGCGGCCAACTCGGGGCGGATGAACTTGACGGCACACGGCCGTTTGAGGAGTCCGTGTTCGGCCAGCCACACTTCGCCCATCCCGCCCGCGCCGATCTTCCGTCGGAGGGTGTACTGCCCCAGCCGCGCCGCCCGCCGCTCGGCATCGAACGCCCGCCGCTGGAGGGCCGTCGCCCGCGAGGCGGCGAAGACCGCGATGGCCGCCGGGAACGTCAGGCTGAGGGCGCACTGGGCGATGAGGGCGGGGACGTGCCCGCCGTGCAGGGCCGGGTTGACCGCCGCCGCCGGCAGGACCGTCGCGAACGCGACGGCGCAGATCGCGGCCACGACCAGCAAACTTCGCCGCCGGGTGTTCGGGACGAACACGCCGTACGCCAGGATGAGGGTCACGAACCCTTGGAGGGACGCCAGCCCCTGGAAGCCGACGGCGACGGACAGGTCCGCCGTGTCACGGATCCGGGTCAGCGCCTCGAACCGGGAATACCCGTTGTCGGCGGCGAAGATCGCGAAGAAGGTCAGCTCCCACCACCGCATCGCGGGCAGCGAAATCCCCCGAATTCGCCACAAGACGATGATCCCGAGCAGACATGTGACGAGCGGGACTATGAGGGTCAACGGGTTGCCGCCGTCAGGCCGGGTGGCGGAATCCGTCCGACCGTCGGACGGGACGAGGACACTCAACACCCCCAGCAGCACGACGTACACCAGGAGGAGGAGGTGAACGAGGAGGAGGCGGGAGCGGAGGAGGACGCGGAGTTCCTCGTCGAACACGCGGCCGGCGGGTTGGCCGCCGGGGGCGGATGCCGGTACGAAGGAGGCGGTCTCCGCCGGATCGGCTGGCACCCCCAGGAAGTGGCCGGCCTTGGCGTCGGCCCGAAGTAACGCCTCGACCCGCCCGCGGAGTCCCGGATTCCCGGCGCACGCGCGGTCCAGGTACGCCACGCGCTCCGGGGCGGTGCCGCGATCCAGCGCCGCCGTGAAGACGGTCATCAGGTGGTCTTCGGCGTCCGTCACGGTGCGCCCTCAGAGTGTTTTCAAGAACGCGATCAGTGCCGCGCGGTCGTCCGGCGGCACGTTGAGTCCGAACCGGTGGCCCGGTACGGCGCGGGTCTTCGTCCCAGGCAGCCCCTTCCACCCGGTCGGCAGGTAGTCCGGCTGAAGGCGTTTCGGGTCGAACCAGTCTTCCAGGGTCGCCACCGATCCGCCGTGCTCGAACGGTCCCCGATACCACACGCCGTTCAACGACGGCACCTTGTAGAAGCCGGTCCCGCGGCGAGTATTCAGAGCCAGGGTCGGATCGGTGCCGACCGACTCTTCGAGGATGCGATCTTTCTCCCGGCGTTCGTCCGAGACCCTGACCCCGTCCACGGGTGTCAGCTTGTCGCTGGTGTGCCGGTCGCCGCCGTGGCACCGGGCGCAGTTCAGTCGGTCGAACACCGCTTCCCCACGGGCGACGAGTTTCCGGGTCGCGTCGGTCTTCGGCCGGTTCGGGTTCGTCGGCGGCTTCAGCGCGTAGACGTACTTCGCCAGCGCGAAGAGCTGGGCATCACTGTACCGCCCGCCCGGTGCCGCGCCGGCGGGGGCCGGAGGCGGGAGTTTCTCCAGGAAGTCCTTGTCGAATGCCGCCAGGGGCCGGAAGTCGCCGTGGCGGTTGGCGAAGTCGGCCCCCTGGTTGAGTGCCGCGTACCGCATCAGGTCGCCGATCCCCCGGTGACGGACCAGGCCCGTGCGGTCGAAGTATTTCCGGTGCTCGACGCCGATCAGGTCCGGCACCTGCACCGGTGCCCAGACGCCGGTCCCGTGACGGGCGAGTACCCCGGCCGGGATCGCCTCGTGGGCGGACGCCAGCGTCTCCACCGACCACTGGCCGAGGTCCGCGAGCGGGTCCGGCCGCACCCACGGCGCGCCGTACAGTTGGAGTTCGAGTCGCCGGCTGAACTCGGGCCGGTTCGTTTTCCGGATGTCGTAGGCGGCGGCCCTCCCGAAGGGGAAGTTCCCCTGGGCCCCTTTCACGACGGTCCGGTCGGGCATCACGCGGGTGTGACACATGGCGCACGAGAGTCCGCCGACTTCGACCGCCCCCTTTTTGCGAATCACGTACCGGTAGAAGGGCAGTTTGCCGTCCCCCGTGAGGGGCGGTTGTACGGACTTGTACCACTCCGGGTCCCGCACGGGCAGCCCGGCGTACGGCCCCATGAGGGAGCCGTTCCCCCACACGATAGGCGAATCGAACACCACCTCCCCGGCCTTGACCCAATCCGCCTCGGTGGTCAGGGCGGGAGACCGGGTGGCGTCCCAGACGACCTCCGGTTCCTGCTTGCCGAGCCAGTCCAGGTAGCCCTTCGGCTCCCGGTCGGGGGGGTACACGTCGTAGCTCTTGTAGATGGGGCGAAGCGGCGTGCTCTCGTAGTACTCCTTCGAGACGTGCCGGGCCGAGACGCCGGGATGGGCCAATGGCACCTCCAGGGTGGCCAGCTTCTCCTCGTCCCAAGTGATCGGGACGACAGGTTTCTCGCTTTTGGACGGCGGGCCGCCCGGCCGCCCCTGGGCCAGCAGCGGCCCGGTCGTGCCCACGATCAGTGCGATCGCCGCGCCGATGCACCGCGAGGCGAAGTGGACCCAGGGCGTGTAGTCGGATCGCATGACGACCTCGTGACGGAGTTGGTGCCGCCACCCGACCCGGAAAGCCGAGTCGGGTGGCGGAGCGGGGATCGCCGACTGCCATCAGTGCCCCGTCCGAGGCGGAAGTGCGCCAACTTTCTGCCGGATTCTTTTCCGCGACCCGGTTCAGCCCGGAGACAAGGCATCGGCCAGCCAGGCCCGGGCGAACGCCCAAACGCGGTCGGTACTCCGCGGGGGAAGGCCGAGAGCGGCACCGGCTTCGTGAAGGGTCAGCCCGGCGAAGAACTTGAGCGTCACCAACTCGGCGGCCTGCGGGTGGTGCCCGGCCAGGCGGTCGAGGGCGGCGTCGAGGTCGAGTAACTCCGCGTCCGGGGCGGTCGAGACGTCGGCGAGGGCATCTAGGTCGATCCGGGTACGGTCCCCACCCCGCTTCCGCCGCTGCTTGTCCCGCGCCCGATTGATGAGGATGCGGCGCATGGCTTCGGCCGCGGCAGCGAAGAAGTGCCCGCGGCCATCGAAGTGCTGATCGCCGATCAGCCGCAGATACGCTTCGTGAACCAGGGCGGTGGCGTCGAGGGTGTGACCAGGGGATTCGGCGGACATGCGCGCGGCGGCGAGCTTCCGTAACTCGTCGTACACGAGCGGGAGCAGGTCGGCGGCGGCCTGACGGTCGCCGGCTTGGGCGGCATCAAGAAGGCGGGTGACATCGGACATGTAACGAGTGTATCGCAGGCGGGCGGCAGCATCACACGAAAACGGGGCGGGTTGAGGCCACCGGCGTGGGGCGTT
>JBBRUO010000546.1:0-4452 GCA_038247725.1 Gemmatales bacterium | reverse complement strand
GTGCAGACCCCCCGCGAGGCGGAAACCCTAGTAGTCGGCGTGTTCGCCGGGCGTCCGGTGTACCTGCGGGACGTGGCCAAAGTGACCGACGGGCCGGAGGAGCCGAGCACCTACACCCGCATCAGCTTCGGCGCGGGGGCGAAAGGCGAGCAACCCGCCGAGGCCGGCAAGGGGGCCGACTTCCCCGCCGTGACGGTCGGGGTGGCCAAGCGCAAGGGGAGCAACGCGGTCGCCGTGGCGCGGGAGCTGGAGACGAAAGTGGGTGAGTTGCGACGGACCCTGATCCCGACCGACATCGAAGTCCGCATCACCCGGAACAACGGCGAGACGGCCGACGAGAAGGTGACGGAACTGATCCGCGAACTCGGCCTCGCCATCCTCATCGTCTCGGCCCTGGTCATGTTCTCCCTCGGCTGGCGGGAGGCGATCATCGTCGTCACCGCCGTGCCCCTCACCTTCGCCCTGACGCTCCTCGTCAACTACCTGGCCGGGTACTCCATCAACCGGGTGACGCTGTTCGCCCTCATCCTCGCGCTCGGCCTCGTCGTGGACGACCCGATCGTGGACGTGGAGAACATCTTCCGCCACTTCAGGCTGCGGAAGAAACCGCCGAAGGAGGCGGTGTTGGAGGCCGTCAACGAGGTGCGCCCGCCGATCATCGTCGCCACCCTGGTGGTGATGGTGTCGTTCCTGCCGATGCTGTTCATCACCGGGATGATGGGGCCGTACATGCAGCCGATGGCGCTGAACGTGCCGGTGGCCATGTTCATGTCGATGGTGGTGGCGTTCACGGTGACGCCGTGGCTCAGTTACCAGGTATTGAAAGGCGTGTACGGCAAGGGCGGGCACGAGCCGACCGACCCGCACCAGACACTCACGTACCGGGTGTACAAGGCGGTGTTGTCGCCGTTCCTGAACTCCCGCCTCGCCGCGTGGGGGCTGATCGGGTTCACCCTGCTGCTGCTGCTGGCGTCGATGGCCTTGCCCGCGCTCGGCCTCGTGCCGCTGAAGATGCTGCCGTTCGACAACAAGAACGAATTCCAGATCCTCGTGGACCTGCCCGAAGGATCCACGGTCGAGCAGACGGACGCGGCACTGAAGGCGTTGGCGGATCAGGTGCGGACGGCCCCGGAGGTGCGCGAGGTGCTGAGTTACGCCGGCACCGCCTCGCCGATGGACTTCAACGGCATGGTCCGCCACTACTACCTGCGGCAGGAGTCGCACCGCGGCGACCTGCGAATCAACCTGATCCCGAAGGAGGAGCGGGAGCAGCAGAGTCACGCCCTGGTACTGCGGTTGCGGAACGAGTTGCAGGCGGTCGCCGAGACGCACCGGGCGCGGATCAAGGTGGTGGAGGTGCCGCCCGGCCCGCCCGTGCTGAGCACCCTGGTCGCCGAGGTGTACCCGAAGGTCGGGCAGTCGGCGGCCAGCTTCCGCGCCGACACCAAGCACGTCCGCGACCTGTTCGCGGCCGCGAAGGACGTGGTGGACGTGGACGACACGTTCGAGGCGAAGCGGTCCCGCTATGTGTTTCATGTGGACAAGGAGAAGGCCTCGTTGTCCGGCGTGAGCACGGAGCAGATCGCCAACACGCTGCGGGTCGGGCTACAGGGGATGCAACCGGGGGAGGGGAGCGTGCAGGACTTCCGGGCCGGGGCCGCGCACCTGCCCCGCGACCTGAACCCCCTGGCCATCGTCTTGCAGTTACCCCAGAAGGAACGAAGCAACCTGACCGACCTCACCCGGTTGAGCGTGAAGACCCCGACCGGCGAGCTGGTGCGGATCAGCGAACTCGGCCGGTTCGACGAGATGCCGGCGGAGCAGACCATCTACCACAAAAACCTTCGTAAGGTCGGCTACGTGTCGGCGGACACGGCCGGCCGCACGCCGGGCGAGGCCGTGATCGGCCTCATCTTCGCCCTGCGGGACGCCCCCACGCCGGGCGGGGCGGACGTGGTGTGGACGGGCGAGGGGGAGTGGAAGATCACCCTGGACGTGTTCCGCGACCTCGGCCTGGCGTTCGGCGGGGCGCTCCTGCTCATCTACATCCTGATGGTGTACCAGACGGGCAGTTACCTGATCCCGCTGGTGCAGATGATCTCCATCCCGCTGACGATCATCGGCATCATGCCGGGGTTTTGGCTGCTGAACGTCGTCACCGGCACCACCGTCGGCGGATTCGCCAACCCGGTGTACTTCACCGCCACGGCGATGATCGGCATGATCGCGCTGGCCGGCATCGCGGACCGCAACGCCATCCTGCTGCTCGACTTCATCCAGCACGTGCGGGCGCGCGGGGCGAGTCTGAAAGAGGCCCTCATCGAGAGCGGGGCGGTGCGGTTCCGGCCGATCCTGCTCACCGCCGGGGCCGCCATGCTCGGGGCGTGGCCGATCACCCTGGACCCGGTGTTCAGCGGGCTGGCGTGGGCGCTCATCTTCGGGCTGGTCGTGTCCACCGCCTTCACGCTGGTCCTGGTGCCGGTCGTGTACTGGATGCTCTACCGCGGGGCGGACGAGTCGGCCGACGGCGAGGTGGTGCCGCTCGTGCCGACGTCGATTGCGACGGACCTGACGGGGTCACCCTGACCCCGTCAGGTCCGTGTTCCTCGGGTGCCCACTCGCCAGCCCCGTTCCGGCTCCGAGTGGACCGCCGGGGGGGAACGGCTCCCCGAATCCCGGAGACGGGGTCAGGAGCGGGACGCGTCCCGGCCGATCCATCGGTTCACTGTCGGCGGAGGGAGCGAGCGAGCAGAGACCGCCTCGGGGAGGGCCAACCCGTCGGCCTCGGCGGGGCGGACGACGGCGGCCGCCAACGGGTGCCGGGACCGGCGTTCGACGGCCGCCGCGACGCGGAGCGACTCCGGCTCGGTCACCGCGGGCGTGGTCATGAGGTCCGTGACTTGCGGCGTCCCGGTCGTCAGCGTCCCGGTCTGGTCGAACGCCATGGCCCGAACGCCGCCGAGCGCTTCCAGGTGTTCGCCCCCGTTGATCAGCACCCCCTTGCGCGCGTCCGTGACCCTTCGCCTCCGGTGGGCCCGCCGGAAACCCCAGTTCGAGAAGCACAGTGTGCAATCGGGCGGGGGACGTTTTCGTCCGCTCGAATTCGACCCGCACCTGCTGGGCCGGGAGGCTCACCGCCGCCTCGATCACCCCCAGGACGGCTCGCAGGGCGGCCTCGAGTCCCGCAGCCGCGTCTTCGGAACTGACGGCGCGAATGGCCAACAAGACGTGGCCGTACCGGGCGTGAATCTCGGCCCCGGCGGCGCGGGTCAGTCGTTCGACATCGGCCAGGCTGCGCACCACCGGGTCGGAGTGCAGGCACAGCACGGCGGGGCCGCCGTTTTCGCGGACGACGTGCGCGCGAATGACCCCCGGTTCCCGCCCGAGCCGGGACTCCAACCGGGCCACGCACGCGTCCCGCTCGTCCGGGATGTCGGGAAGCACCAGGCGGAGATCGATCCGCGTCTCGTCGGTCATGGGGAACCTCGGTCGGTCCGATTCGAACGCGACACCCTCACGGTTCCGTCGTCGTGCCGTCGACCGGCTCGTCGTCCGCCTCCGCCTCCGCCTCGGCGCGGGTGTGGCGGATCACGCCGTCCCGGTGGTTCGGCGGCGCGCAAATCGTGTGGAGCTTCAGCGGGACACTTCCGGTGTCGAGGGTATTGTGATCCGTCCCGGCCGGGACGAGGACGGCGAAACCGGCCCGGACCGCGGCGCGGCCGCCGTCGCGGACCGCTTCGCCCGTCCCCCCCTCCACCCGGAAGAACGGGTCGAGGTGGCGGACGTCGGCCCCGATTTCTCCCTCGGGTTGGAGGGCCATCACGACGCGTGGACGGTGCTGCGCCTGCAACCCGGCGAGCGGACCCAGGCACGAGGTGCCGGTGGTGTTCTTGCTCAGAAACCCGTCCCACGCGGACGGCAGCGAGAGCAGCGGCAGCGTGTGCCCGGTCGGGGCGGTGTCGAACAGGACGTGGTCGAAATCGGCCTTCGTCCCGGGGCCGCCGAGCAGCCGGGCGAACTCGTCGAACGCCGCGATCTCGAGCGTGCACGAGCCGGAGAACTGTTCCTCCATGCTGGCCACCGCCGCGTCGGGCAGCACCCCGCGGTACGGGGCGACCATGCTCTCGCGGTAAGCCTTGGCCGATGCCTCCGGGTCGATGTTCATGGCCTTCAAGTTCGGCACACCCGGCACGGCGGTCGGGGTCGTGCCGAACGCGACGCCGAGCACCTCGTCGAGTTTGGACGCCGGGTCGGTGCTAATGAGGAGCACCCGGCCGAGGTGGAACGCGACGGCGAGCCACTGCTTCTCCGTCTCGGCGAGGGCGGCCTGTCCGGTGTGATGACGATCGCTCCGTTATCGCTTCAACTGGTACGGCCGCTCCAGGTCGATCGCCGGGTGCTTTTCGTCGAGCCACTTCGCGGCATCGGACGTGGTGCGGAACCGGCGGTTCT
>JBBRUO010000545.1:0-4454 GCA_038247725.1 Gemmatales bacterium | reverse complement strand
CGACGTGCGGATGGTCACGTCTTCCAGGCCGCCGCCGTTGTGCGAAATGAATTGCACCCCGATCGCGCCGGGGTTGCCGGTGCCGACATCGAGCGTCAGGTTCATGATGTGGTTGCTGAACGCCATATTATCGCCACCCGGTCGCTTCTCGGGCGGCATCGGGTTCGTGGTACCGAACAGCCAATTCGGGTTTTTCGGGTCGCCGTAGCCGGGGCAGTGGTCCTTCAACTTGATGATGGTCTTGTCGCGGTCCTCACCCTGTACGAACATCCAGCCACGAAAGTGAACTGCCTTGGAAGCCAAGTAGGTGCCGACAGGGAAGTAGACGACCTCCATGTGCTTCTGCTGGCAGGTGTCGAACGCTTTCTGGATGGCGACCGTGTCGTCGGTGATACCGTCACCCTTTGCCCCGAACTCGGATTTGACGTTCCGCACCTTGGCGTCGGCGGGGAACGCGATGCCTGCACCGCGTACGGGCGATAAAGTCGTGACGACACCTAGTACCGCAAACACCGTTACCAGTACGTTCCGCATTCTTACACCCTCTTGCCGCCGAACGACCAAGCTCAGCGGCGGCGGGGGCCGAGTGAGCTACGAACTCCCGGAAAACCGACATGCCCCCGCCGTCTGCTGCAGCGCCTGGATACATCTCATGGCCCCGTTGGCGACGGGCCGAACCTGTCGCCAAGGTAACCTTGAGGTCGCCGGTGGAACCGGTCCTCGGCGTGGATCTTTCAGGTGACAGGTGTGTGTCACCAACCACGAAGCGGGATCAAGCCGGCCCGTCGCCAAGCAGTCCATGAGATGCGCGTGTACAAGACCCAGCACCAATATTACTGCGGCGTCGATCTCCACGCCAGAAGTCTCTTCGTCAACGTCCTCGACGACAAGGGCACCACCCGCTTCGAGCAAGACCTCCCCGCGAACCCCGCCGCGTTCCTCGACGCCGTGAAGCCGTACCGCGACGGGCCCGGCCGATCCCGTAACGCTGTTTGGCACCGCTTCGGTCTTTCGGGACCGACTGATGGATGCCGACGAAAGAACCATCCCGGCGCAGCCGAGTGGGACCAAGGTGAATCGGACGGTGCCGTGAAGCGCGACGAGCGACCGGGAAGGCCGCTCAGAGATTTTCGTTTTCAATCAAGTTCGGTGGCCAGGAGAGCGGTTCGGCCTGCCTTCGTCTGTACGGCCCGAACCCGTAGTACTTGGGTCGGTTGTCGAGTCGCACGTGTAGCCATGACACCCCGGCCCCGGCCGTGCTGAGCCAGACCGGCTCTGCCCCGATCCGCCTCGTCATCGCCTCCCCGACCGACTGCCAGAGGGCGTGACGTTGAAGCTCCGGTGCGTGCCGGACGAAGGCAGCCAAGTGCCCGTAGGCCGATGGATCGGCGACCGGGCACGGCACCACCATGATCGCATCCCCGCCTAGGTTAGGGAAGACAGCGACACCCGCCTCGGCACCCGCGAAGTGCTCCGCGAAGGCCATCGGATCGGGACGCCGGGCCAAGTCGGGGCTGTCCAACAGTACGAACTCGAACGGTTGCGACACCGTCGCGGCAGTCACCGCCGGCGTCTCCCAGCGGAACGCGGTGTACGGGGCGTCGGCCAGGAGCGAGTTGAACAGCGACCGGAAGGCCGCATCGCCTTGCCAGGCGCGGAGGACATCGCCGACAGGCGCCGGGCGCGAGTCGAGAGCTACGGCGAACCGCAGACCACGGGCGTCGGCCAGTTTCTCGCTCTGGACGGTCCACATCTTCTGCGCCCTCTACCGCAGAACGATCAAGCTCACAAAAAACCGAGATCGCAGCTAGCGTCTAACTACTGCCGAGTTGAGGCCCGGAAACCTCGTACGTCCCGAGGTTCGCGGGAAGTCGCGGGGTCAATCGAGTTGGAACACTTGGCCGTCGTCCCGCAGGATGAGCACGCCGACGACGCCCGGGGCGGTGCTGTCCCGGAGGAAGCCGACCGAGCCGTCGCCGCGGAGCGTGTTCACGCCGCCGGTGTGGAACGAGTACATCGAATCGACGTTGTATACGTTGATCGCCCCGCACCCGTTCGGCGGGGCGGTCCCTGCGGGCAGCGGCACGGCCGCGGTCTGGATGTAACCCCGGAGCCCGTTCCGCGGGTTATTGTTTAGGTCGGCCCACCCGGAGTTCAGGTTCAACCCGCCGTCGAGCAATGTCGAGCCCCCATGCGGCCGTCCGCGGTAGTAGACCTTCTGCCGGCCGGCGATCTCGACGAACGCGAGCGTGTTCGACAGGCCGTCGGTCACCTCGGCGATGTTCACCGTCTGCTTGGTCACCACGTTGGCTGTGCCGAGCATGCCCCGGTCCCTCAGCCCGGCGGTGGACACGGTCGTCGGCAAGCACGCCCCGAGGCTGCCGTGGACGCCGCGCGGGGCGGAGTAGTCCGTCGGCCCGAGGTACGCCGGCCCGCTACCCGGCAGACCGTTGGCCGCGAAAAACGGGCCGTAGTCCGAAACTCGTTCCGGGGTGGACGGGCAGATGAAGGCCGACAGCTTCGAGGTTTCCCCCACGAGGGCGATGTTGGTGCCCCAGTTCGGGGTCAGGTTCGTCGGGTCCACGTTCGCCCGGTCGAGCCGCATCGCCCGGAAAATGTTGTCCTGTTCCAAGTACGGGAGCAACCGGGTTTGCACGCTGTGGCCGGCCGTCACGGGCAGGGCCGGGTTCGGCGGAGTGGCGAACCCGGTCCCCCAGGTGGGGAACGCGTTGAAGGTGCTTTCGTGGTTGTGCAGAGCGAGGCCGATCTGCTTCAGGTTGTTGCTGCACTTCATCCGAGCGGCGGCCTCGCGGACTTTTTGCACCGCGGGCAAGAGTAACCCGATCAGGATCGCGATGATCGCGATCACCACCAACAACTCGATCAGCGTGAACGCCGACCGCCGACACGCGCGAACCATGAGTCACCCTCCAAGAGAAGAAGATCGAAGCGGAATCACTTCAAGTCGAACGGCTCGAGCTTGTTCTCGCCCGACTTGACCTCGGCCCGCAGCGGGGTCTTATCCCGCTTCGCATACCGACCTTCGAACACGTCCGGGGCGTCGTTCGGGTTAGCACCGCCCATCCGCTGGAGGTCGGTCGGCTTCTTCGCCGGATCCGGCCATACCACGGACACGACGTAGTTGCCCGGCTTCACCCCGTCCTTCGAGCCGGTGGAGAGTGTGAACGAGCCATCGTCCCCGCAAGCAGCCGTGGCCGGCACGGCTTGCAAGTCCGGCGAACCGTCCGGGTAGAACATCACGGTCGCGCCGGGGCACGGCTGGCCCTTGTACGTGACCTTTCCGGTGACCGGGTGCAACGCCTCGCCGGAGCCGCAGCCGACCAGTGCGACGCAGAACACGATAACGGTTGCGTGACGCATGGGAAACCAAAACGGGGGCTGTAGATTCATCAGATTACCACCGCCTATCGCGCGGTCAAAGTGAATATCGCATGAAGTTTACCCAGGGTCGCCGGAGTACGGCGCGGACGGGTACTCCTGGGTCGCCGCCGACAAACGCGTGCTGCGTTTGAAGACTATGGCGACAGGTCTCCGCCTGTCCTTTTTTCTGTCTCGTCGAGCTGTTGACTCCGTTTCGGTGGTTCGGGACCGACTGATGGAGGCCGGCGAAAGAACCATCCCGGTGACGGAGTCGGGTGTTCGAACCGGGAATCAGGTCAAAATGGCAATTGATAATGGTCGGTGTACGCCGCACCGGCCACCCCCATCGACCGGCGATTCCCGAAGCGCCGCATCTCGCGGCCACGCGATCCGGTGCCTCGGGATTCCGTGATCGTGATTTAATTCGTACAATGATCCCGACGCCTCCGCTGCGGTTCCGGGTATTTCGACACGGGCACTATTTGGCCCCCCGACCCGGCGGAAGCCGCCGACAAGGCGATCGGCGAGCCGTTGGTGCGGCTCACGGTAGGCCCCCAAATTGTTCGAACGGGCGAGGAGACCGCCGGGCCGGAACTTGACCGGCCCCGGTCGAAACGCGAACTCGTTGCGATCCACATTTTGTGGACAGACCGAAGGCTTGCGCGGAGACGATTACCATGCACTGCACCGAATCGCCGGAACTCGTTTCGCCAATGCCATTTGCGGCCGAAACCTGCGATTCACTGGCCACCTGTGCAGTGCGAAATGACCCCTGATTCAGCGGGAATTGAAACGATTACCAGCCCTGGCGCGCGAACACCACCCGGCGAGTGCGAAATGACCCCTGATTCAGCGGGAATTGAAACCCTTGGGGGTGATGGTAATGGTCATCCAGTAACTTGTGCGAAATGACCCCTGATTCAGCGGGAATTGAAACTGTTCATCATCGCGTACACGTTCCCCTGCTCGTGCGAAATGACCCCTGATTCAGCGGGAATTGAAACGCGAGGACTTCCATCAGGTTGGCCGGGATCGTCTCGTGTGCGAAATGACCCCTGATTCAGCGGGAATTG
>JBBRUO010000544.1:0-4474 GCA_038247725.1 Gemmatales bacterium | reverse complement strand
GTGGGGGTTCTGTTTTGGGTGTCCCCCACCCCCCCCCCCCCAACCCCCCCCCCCGCCCGGGGTGGGGGGTACCAGCGGCTCCGCCACGGGAGAGGGGTTCTCCGCGAGAAGGATTCGATACGTCGCCTTCCACACCGGCGCTTCCAGCACATAACTGGCGCGCAGCGTGCGTTCGCCGTCGCCTTGCGCGAACAGGCTGAACGTGCGGGCGTCCTTCTTCTTCGCCGCGAGTTGCGTCTTCAGGTAAAAGTCGAGGTCGCGCTTCACGCCGTCGTCGAGCAGTTGCAACTCGATGTCGAACAGGTCGAACGTCTTCACCTCGGCGGTGTCGGTCATCACCGACACGCGGACCACCGACGTGACACCACCATCCGTGTGCGTCTCCACGGTGTCGATGCCGAGCAGGACACCGAGGACGGGCGCGGTCGCGGCGACCGGCTTCACCGCCACCCGCGACCCTTTCAACTGTGGTAGCAACCCGACGAGGCTGCCGGAGTCCGGGATGTGCAGCGCGATCTCGGCGAGGAGTTGTTCGACGGGCGTGGTGCTGTCGTAACTGACCGCCGACACCGTGCCGCCGTCGAGGTCGAGAATCGTTAGCGATTTGAGGACGTCCGACACTTCCCGCTGTTTGAAACTGAGGGCGACGACGGCCGCATCCGTCACGGTCCCTTCGCGCTCGAAGTACCCGACTCCGTGCTTATACAGGACGACCCGACGAATCGGCAGCGTGGACATGCGACGAACTCCGGGAAGGGTGGTCAGGGCATCATACGCGGTGACACCCGACCGCCCGACCCGGTTCACGCGGTCGTCACGGCTTCGCCAGGAACTTCACGCACACCGGCTTGCCCACCTTCACCGAGATGTCCGTTTCCTTCGCCAGCCCGGTCGCGGTGTCGATCTTGTACACCCCCACCTGGCCGCCGTCCTGACTGGCGATGAGCATCCACTCGCCGCAAGGGGTGATGTTGAAGTTCCGCGGGGTCTTAATGTCGCCCGTGATCTGGCCCACCTGCGTCACCTTCATCGTCGCGGGGTCGTACTGGAACGCGGCGACGGTGTTGTACCCGCGGTTGCTGACGTACACGAACTTGCCGTTCGGGTGGATGCGGCACTCGGCGGTACTGAACTGCGGGACGACCTTCTCCCCCTCCGGCAGGGTGGACGCCGACTGCACCACCTCGAACTTGTTGCCTTTCACGTCCATCTTGATGACGTTCACGGTCATATCGATTTCGCCACAGACGAACGCCACGTCGTTGGCCGGCGCGATGTGGATGTGCCGGGGACCGCTGCGATCCGGCAACTGGACGAACGCCGGGTCGTGTGGGGTGATCTCGCCCGTCTCGCGGTTCAGCTTGTGGATCATCACCTTGTCTAGCCCCAGGTCGTTCACGAAGACCAGGGTGCCGGTGGCGTCGAAGAACCCGCAGTGGGCGTGCGGCCCGCCCTGCCGCTTGGCGTCGAACACCTTCCCCTCGTGTTGGATGAACCCGGTGCGGGAGTCCAGGCTGCCGTTCGGCTTCAGTTTGAACAGGGCGCAACTGCCGCCGCCGTAGTTGGACACGATGGCGAACTGGTTCTTGGCGTCGGTGCTGATGTGGCACGGCCCCGCGCCCTTGCTGGTGAGCGACACCTGATCGGACAGCTTGCCCGTCGCGGGGTCGAGCGTCCACGAGTACACCCCGCCGCCGTCTTTCCCCGTCGCCTCGCCGACGGCGTACAGCGTTTTCCCGTCCGGGGCGATGTGCAGGAACGACGGGCTGCCGACCTCGGCGGCCAGTTCCGCTTCGCTCAGTTTGCCGGTGGCGGCGTCCATTTCGGCGCGGTACACGCCCTTGCTCGTCTTGCCGTCGGTGTAGCAGCCGAAGAACACCCAGTACTTGCCCGACTTCGGCGGGTCGGCGGCGGGGGCCAGCGCCGGCAGCGCCAGCGCGGCGAGGAGGGAGAGGCGGACCATCGGGAAGACCTCGGGGAAAGGGAAGGGAACACGGTCAGTGTATCTGCCGCCGCCGCGATCGTGCGGGCGGATAAGATACACCAATAGGACTGCCAACCTCCTGGTGCCCCCCGCATGAATCGTCGCTATCTCTTTCCCTTGCTCTTTGTCTTGGCTTGTGGCGGCGTGGGTGCGTGGCTCCTCCTTCGGGAGCGCGAATTGCCACTCCCAAAATGGACGCCGGACTTGGAGACGGCGGCGGTGGCGAACAACCAGTTCGCGTTCGACCTGTATGCCAAACTGCGGGGGGAGCCGGGGAACCTGTTCCTCAGCCTGATCTGCCTGCACGCGAACCTGACCTCCGTTGCCAACCGAACCGCCGGCACCACCCGCGACGAGTTGCTCGCGGCGTTGCACCTGCCGAAGTCGGGGCCGGTCGGCGACCTGTCCGCATACTATTCCGCCCCGCGAACGGGGTTCGAGTTGAAGCTGGCGTCCGCCGCGTGGGCTGAGAAATCCGTGCCGTGGAAAGCGGACTTCCTGGCGCGGACGCCCGGCTTCCGCCAAGCCGACTTCGCCACCGACCCGGCGGGCGAGCGGGCCGCGATCAACCGCTGGGTATCGGACCAGACCGACGCGATGATCCCGGACTTGCTCCCGGAACCCGCCATCACCCGCGACACCCGATACGTCGGGGCCAACGCCGCGTATTTCAAGGCCGACTGGACGGTGCGGTTCGATCCGGCTCTCACCGGACCTCGCCAGTTCACGTGCGGCGACGGCACGACGGTGATGACTCCCATGATGTCGTTCGGCGACCGATACCAACTCAAAGCCAGCGGCTACGGGAGCGACCCGGAAGTCGTCGAACTGCCCTATCGGGGTGGGGAGTTGTCCCTCATCGTTCTCATGCCGAAGGAGCACAATGGACTGCCGGCGCTGGAGTCGAAACTGTCAGCCGACACGCTGGCGCAGTGGATCGCGCAGTTAACTGTGACCAAGACGGATGTCACGCTGCCGAAGTTCCGACACACGTGGAGACCCACGGACGGTGACATGAGCGGCACGTTGAAGGCGCTCGGCATCCGGACCGTGTTCGACCCGGTCGCCGCCGATTTCAGCCCGATGACGGCCGAGAAACTGTCCCTGGATGCGGTCCACCACGCGGCCGTGATTGCTGTGGACGAGGCCGGCACCAGAGCGGCGGCGGCGGTCGCGGACGGGTCGAAGAGCGCCGCCGGTCACGTCGTCGTCGATCACCCGTTCCTGTACCTGATCCGCGACAACACGCGCGGTACGATCCTGTTCCTGGGACGATTCGCCACCCCGTGAGGAGAACACCATGACAGCCCTTCCCGCCAAGACCGCGCTCGACGCCTACTTCCTGGAGGCGCGGTGCAAGCTGCTCGACCTCGCCGGCATTCTCGACCGCATCGGGCGGGGCGACGACGCGGGGCCGGTCGCCGCCGACCCCCGGATGGCGCGGATTCGCACGGCCCTGATGGCACTGTTGGATTCGCCGGACGGGCGGGCGGAACTGGTGCAAAACATCTTCTCGCTGGCCTACGACCCGAGTTGGCCGGTCCCCGCCCCGAAGTGACGGGGACGCCGGGCGTCGGCGTCACGCTTCCGTCGGTGCGGCTGGCGGCTCGACTTCGGGCGACTCCTTCACGCGGAACAGCAGCCGGTTGCGGCCGTACCGCCGCACGTCCCACTGGTCCGGTTGCGGCAGGTCGTCGATGGGGAATCCGTCCTCGGCTTGCACCACTAGCACCGACTCGTCCGGCGCTTTCGCCAGCAGCACGTTCACCATTTTGACGAACTCGAACACCTTCACCCCTTGCAGGTCGGGAAAGGGGGGGCTGAGGTATACCGTCGCCGGTTGGCCGGCCGTTGGCACCCACCGCTCGGCCCACCGGTAGGCGTCGGCGCGCATCACCTGCGTGGTGGCGGCGATGCCGAACCGGTCGATGTACTTCTGGATGACGTTGGCCTGCTTCGGGTCGCGCTCGATCAGCCGGGCACCGCTCGCGCCGCGGCTGACGGCTTCCAACCCGACGACGCCGGACCCGGCGAACACGTCATAGAACACGCGGCCCGGCACGGCGTTGCCGAGGATGCTGAACAGCGCCTCGCGTACGGATTGTGGCGTCGGCCGTAACCCCTCGTGGACTTCGCACTGGACTTTGCGGCCTTTCAGCGTGCCGGAGACGATCCGGAGTTCGGTTTTTTCCATGCGGGGATTATACCGTCCGTGTCACCAGGGCGACTCAGAGATTGAAGAGAAGCGGACTGAACCACGAAGAGCACGAAGAGCACGAAGGAAAAGAACCGAGCGGAACAAAGCTCCGTTTGTGTTCTTCGTGCTCTTCGTGGTTCAAAATCTTCCCCAACTTCAACCGCTGAACCGCCCTCAGGGCTATCCCGTGATCGGGTCGTTAGGGTGGGGGGCACTCACCGACAGCGACACAATAGACCCACCCACAAACAGGGAGAGTCGGGCCCCCCCAAAAAAACAAAACCCCACTCCCG
>JBBRUO010000543.1:0-4498 GCA_038247725.1 Gemmatales bacterium | reverse complement strand
CCAGCATCCGCTGGCCGAACTCGCGGGTTTCGGGGCGGTCGATGCCGTACAGCTTCTTCGTCTCTTCGGATTCCTTGGCGAAGTCCAACACATTGGGCAGTGACTTCTGCATCTTGAACGCGAGTTCGTAGCTCTTGATGCGGGCGTCCAGCGTCGAATCCCCCGGATACTGAACCGCCTTCTGACGGTTCAGCTTGCCGACCAAATCGAACGCGATGCGCTGCTCGGCGGGCGTGATCGGCCCTTCGGGTTTGCCGTAGTCGAGCGGGTTCGCCGGGTCGATCCGCAATGGCACGGCGTCATGCGACGGGCCCAGATAGTGGCCGTCCTTCAGGTTCCAGTACTCGCGGTTGCCGATGCTGACGAACTGCGGCAGGTTGTCGTTCAGGCTGCCGAGGCCGTAATGCACCCACGCGCCGAGGGTCGGGTGTTCGCCGTCCAGCATGTGCTTGCCGGTGTGGAACTGCGTCTGCGCGCCGTGGTTGTCGTCGGTGGTGTACATCGAGCGGATGACGGCGATGTCGTCGATCCGCTCGCCGATGCACGGCAGCCAGTCGCTCACCGGGGTGCCGGCCGTGCCGCGCTTCGTGAATTTCACCTGCGTGGGGAACAGGACGTTCCGCTGTTGACCGTTGGCGTCATTCACCACGACCACGCGGGCGAGGTCCAGCTTCTTCGGGTCTTGTACGCCCTTGTGCGGGGTGTCGCCGATGCTCTTGCCGGCGTACTTGTCGAGTTCCGACTTCGGGTCGAAGGTTTCGAGGTGACTGACCCCGCCGTTCATGAACAGCCAGATGACGGACTTGGCCTTGGGGGCAAAGTGCGGCTGGCCGTCGGGCGGCGACCACTTGCCGTCGGCGGCGTAGCCCTCGCGGTGCAGCATGGCGGCGAGCGCGACCGAGCCGAAGCCGAGCGCGGAGTCGGTCAGGAAGTGGCGACGGGAGAGCATGGGGGGAGGCTCCAAAGCAGGAATCCGATCAGCCAGATGTCGGCAGCGGCAGGGGCGGTGAGTAGACGACCTCGGCGATGGCCGCGAGTTTCGCTTGCACCTCGTTCGCCCACGCCCGGTTGGCCTCCCGCGTGGGGCGGGCCAATTCCGGAATGACGGCGTGCCCCGGCAGAGCGGCCGGTTCGTCCGCGATTGTTAATCCCAGTGCCGTCAACCCGTCAACTGATACACGGACGACGAAGTAGGTTCCCCGTTTCGCCTCCGGCACATCCACCAGAATCGCCTCCGGTTGGTTCCGGTACAATTCTTCGCGGTAAACGGACACGCCAGTCGTGTCTTGGGCCGTCGGGCCGAACGCATCCCGGTGGACGACCCCACCGGACAACCGCACGGCAGGAACCCGGCGGAGGACGTAACCGGACGGCGGCGAGGTGTCGCTCATGCCGACTCACCCGCGATCCCGGCCGAGGCGAGGGCGATGACCACCTGCTCGAATCGGGTCGGGCGGCCGTCGGCGAACACCAGCATGCCGTTGGCCGTCGTCGCGTCGAGGACTTCCAACTCCGCGTACCCCGAACCGGGGAACTGCCACTCCAGGATCACCTCGCCTTCCCGGCCTGGGAGCAGGCGATCCGGCGGACGATCCAGGAACTGCGGGCCGCGCGGCTGGGGGGATGACGCGGCCGAGTCGCGGAGTTGCTGGACCAGCGCGAGGGCACCGCGAAGCGCGGCCCGGTTCGGCGCGGCGGCCCCTTCGCCGTCCCAGTCGGCGGTCCAGTTCCAGAATTCCAGCAGCCGGTCCACCGCCTTCTGCCACTCGGCCAAATACGGTTCGGCCGGTGGCGGGGCGTCGGGGGTGTTGCCGAACTCCGCGAAGAGTTGAGGGAGGGCGGTGGCGGTCATGCGCGACTCGGTGAGGGTCGGAGGCGTATCGAAATTCTACCACGCTGGTTGGTGCGGGACACGCCACCTCGGCGGTGGTTCCTGCCTGGGTGCGTCACCCCACCCCCGGCACATCCCACACCGTCACCGCCCCAAGTCCCTGAATGCACGCCTCGCGGGGCGAGCTAGCATCGCCAACACGGCCGGCCAGGCCTCGTCGCTCAGGGTGACGACGCCGGGCCGGCCGTTCAACTCCATTCGCGTGGCGGCGAGAGAGCATGGCATAGGCTCCGGGGTGGGCGGCCCCAGTAGACCCGGCCGACGAACCGCCCCAATCCTCAAGCGGTGGCATGGGGCTTCTACTTCTTGCCGAGTTCCTTCACCCGGATGTTGCGGTAGCGGACGAACTGCTTGGTGTGGTTGCCGCCGCCGTGGACTTGCAGGGCGATGCCGCCGGTGTCCCCCAGCCGCTTCTCGGTGTCGGTGTACTCCATGAACTTCACCCCGTTGATCCAGGTGGTGAGCTTCGGCGGGTTGTGTTCGATGCGGGCGCGGAGTTCGTTCCACTTCGACTTGTCCCAGAACTGTTTCCAGTCCGCGGCCGCCACCGGGCATTTGAACCCGCCGTCCGGCTGCTTGCTCGGCACCACGATCTCGGTCACGTCCTTGCCGAAGTCGAAGTTGCGGACGTGCGGCTTGCCGCCGAGGCCTTCGCCGTAAATGCCCATCAGGTTGCCGCCCTTGTGGTAGTCGATCATCGCCTGGTAGCACTTGCCGGTGTCGGTGGACCGCAGGAACAGGCCGCTGTCCGGGCCGTCGTCGTTCCGCATCTCCAGTGCGACCTCGAAGTCGCCGTACTGCTTCTCGGTGATGACGATGCCGCCGTTGCCGGGCACGTCCTGACTGCCGACGATGGCTCCGTCCTCGACCACCCACTTGCCGGCGGACGAGTTCTTACTGGTGCGGCTGTGGCCGGTCTTCGCCGACTGCGTCCAACCGGTCAGGGTCTTGCCGTCGAAGATGGACACGAAGCCGGTTTCGTCGAACTTCTCCGGCTTCGGCAACTCGGCCGACGCCGGCGGGATCAGGAGCAGGGCGAGCAGGGGCAGGGCGAACAGCACGCGGAGCATGACAGGCACCTCGGAGAGTGGGACCGAGGGACATGATACGCGGGGATACGAACGCTTACGCCGATTGGTGCGAGAGGAGCAGTTGTTGGAGCCGCCGAAGAACGGGCGCGCGCTCCGCCGCGGTGAGTTTTTGCAGTAGCTCGACCAACTCGTGTTCGACGGGGTGAATGGCGGCCTCGCTCGTCGGCGGGCCGAACACCTTGCTGCCCATCGACACCACGGGCCACGTCAGTTCCTCGGCCGTGGCGTTACCACGCTCGGGTGGGCCTTCAATGAACGTGGAACGGCCGCGCTGGCGGAAGGTCACGACCGGCCACGTCAACTCTTCGGCCGTGGCGTTGCCGCGCTCCGGCGGACCTTCAATGAACGTGGAGCGGCCTTTCCGCCTCCGCGCGGGGATCGGCGGCTGTTCGGGCTCGAATTGGTCCGGTTGGTCATTCGTCATCGGTCCACTCCCTTGCCAAGACGCGCTCGCGGGCGATCGGCGACTCGATCCCCTCGGCGATCAGTTGGTACTCGTACAACCCCGGTTCCGGAAACGCGACCGGGCCGATGGGGAATCCGAGTTCGTCCACATAATTCAAGCCGGAAACCACGACCGGGCGGTGCGACGGAAGAGGGTATTCGCGCGGCTCGTCGTTCATTCCGAGTTGAACTTCGACTTCATCATCGTCTTCCAAGATCACCCGGACAAGCCGGATTCTCAGGGTGTATTCCCCCGCGTCGCCCCAAAGCTGCACATACACGAACACCCGATTGAGCGAGACGGGAAACGACGCTTCTTCGGATGGTTCGATGTGGGTCATGATGCCGGCTAGGCCGAACGCCCCGTCCGTCCGTTGGGCGTCGTACCAGAGTGCCCGGCACGTCAGCAGGTGGACGCCGTGCAAGCCGACCGGGTCCCGGTATGACATCGGTTCGTCGTCATTCGGATCGTCGATCTCGGCCATCGCGAAAGCCCCCCCCCGTTCCGCATCGTCAGTATTGTACCACGCCCGTGCCGATGCCGGCAGCCGTCGGTACGTTGTCCGATGCCCCTTTCCCCGCGGAGTGTACTCCCGATGGTTCGCACCCTGATCGCCGCCGCCGGCCTGCTGGCCGCCGTCGCACCGGCCCTCGCCGACGAGAAGACGATGGACTCCCGCCTGTTCGAGCTGCGCATCTACACCGCCCCCGAAGGGAAACTGGACGCGCTGCACGCCCGCTTCCGCGACCACACGATGAAGCTGTTCGAGAAGCACGGGATGACGAACATCGGCTACTGGGTGCCGATCGACAACAAGGAGAACAAGCTGTACTACGTCATCGCGCACAAGGACGAGGCCGCCCGCGCCGCCAGCTTTAAGGCGTTCGGGTCCGACCCGGCCTGGCAGACGGCGTACAAGGCGAGCGAGAAGGACGGTCCGCTGACCACCAAGGGCGGGGTGCAGTCCATCCTGCTGACCGCGACCGACTACTCGCCGGCCGTCGCCCCCAGCACCGGCAAGGGCGAGCGGGTGTTCGAGTTGCGGACTTACACTGCAACCAAGGACCACCT
>JBBRUO010000542.1:0-4506 GCA_038247725.1 Gemmatales bacterium | reverse complement strand
CTCGATTGCCAGCGCCGCCTTCTCCGGCCAGACGATTTCCCGGTCACCGTCGTCGTTCTTGAGTAACACCAGGGTGTTCAGGAGGCGGTAGAAGTCGAAGTGGCCGTACCCGGCACCAGTGAGGAGGCTGTCGCGCCGGAGGTAGTCGAGCCGGTCCATGTCGAGTTGGCTCGACAGCAGGTACTTCATCCACGACGGCTGCCGGACGTTGTCCTTCTCAATCAGGTCGCCGACAATGCCGGGAAGTGGGGAATCGACCGACTTGAGGATGCGGTTGACGGCAACGTCCTTGTCCTCGCAGAGGACGATCTTCCGAGACCAGACCTCGTGATCGATACCGAGGCACGGCTCGAACAGGTGCGAGAACGGGCCGTGGCCGACATCGTGAATCAGCGCGGCCGCCAGTAAGGGGGCCCGCGAGCGAGCGACGTGCTCCCCTTGATCTGTGACGGCGAGGTGCTGGAGAGCCTGCGGCATCAGGTGAACGACGCCGAGGCTGTGTGCCAATCGGTTGTGGTCGGCACCGGGATAGGTCAGGTAGCTCACGCCGAGTTGGTGGATCCGTCGCATCCGCTGGACGGCTGGGGTGTCGAGCAACTCGAGAAGCCACCCGTCGCGGGCGCGGTCGATGCTGATGTAATTGTAAAGCGGGTCGCGGAAGAGTTTCGTCGCCATAGCGGGTACCACACTTCCAAGGCCGGGACCGCAGTTATCCCGCCATTTGCTTCGCCAGCGGAAGCGCGGTTTTCATCACCGGGATGGGGATGTGCTTGAAAGCGGCAGCCGATTTCACCGCCGAGTCCCAGTCGTCCCCGATGGAGCGGAAGAACGAGATAGTCGAGGCATACTCCAGGGTTTTCAAGTCGGTGGCGAGTAGTTCCTTCGCCTTCGACTCAAAAGGCGCGATGGCGGCCGCGTATTCTCGTCCCCGGTCAGTTGCCTCAAGTGCCTCCAATTGGCCTTGGACGGTCGCCGGAAGTCGGTACGAGTATTGCTTGCCACGCCCATTTTCCTCCTCCACTTCTTCCAAAAATCCTTCCCGAACCATCTCATCCGTGAGCCGGGCGAGGTCTTCGGAGTACGGGCCGTAGTGGTGCAGGGTGAATTCGGTGTCCAACCGACACCCGACTGCTTGGAGCATGTACACGACCTTCTGCAACCGCTTCCGCGTCTTGAGGGGCGACGCCCACGAGACGAGTTTGGCGAGTTGGAATCGGGTCATAGACTCGACCAGTTCGAAGGAGTGAGGTCACATGGAAGAGGTGTTCCATATGCAAAGGGTGAGTGTAGCCACACGCGAAGGTGAGACAACAAGTCAGTTGGGCGAATCTGACTCGGACTCACCACGCCTCGGCTTCGCCGTCGTCGCTGAAGACGGACTCGAAGTCGCCCACGCCGACCCGCAGGCACATCTGGTCGAACTCGTTCTCGAAGTCGTCGGTGGTGTGGTGCAGGTGCTCGGCCTCGCAGATCAGCGGCAGTTCCCGCCGCCGGCGGACGCCCAGCGCCTTCAGCGCCGCACGGAACGGGGTCAGGTCCGGGGCGTACACGTGCAGCAGCTTGTGCTCGTCGAACTGCACCTCCATCGGCACGGCCGCGTTCAGCACCGCCACACCGGTACAGCCGTCGTGCGTGAGCAGTTTTTCGAAGTCGCAGAAGTGGCTGGCCAGCACCGGCGCGTCGATGCGGTCGCGGCGGAACTCGCGGTAGTCGTCGGCGTCCCGCCCGTGGCTGGATTCGAGGACGGCCGTGACCTCTTCGCCGAGCGGTTCGATCAGCGCGAGGAAGGCGTCGAACAGGTGTTCGGCCGACACCGCCGCCGACAACATGGGCAGCTTGAGGCCGGCCGCGCGGTCGCGGTAGACGCCGGTGCGATACCCCTGGCGGGGGCGGATCGGCACCCCCGCGCCGGGGCGGATGGCGTCGGGCAGGACGAAACGGCCGTATCGGTTGACGGCCAGGTGCGGGAACAGCGTTTCCGAGTTCACGAAGGAGCCTCTCCGCAAGTGGGCGGGAATCCCGTTGATCGTAGGACAGTCCGGCGGGATGTCGGCGCGACGGTGAGGATCAAGGTGGTCGTCTCGGCCCTGTAGCATACCCGACGATTGCTCGCCGGGTACGGCCGGTACGCCATATTCTACCTCGGTCGGCCCAATCCTAGCACGAATCGCGTGGTTTTCCGGCTGATTCGGCCGGTGCCGGTTTTGATCCCGGCTCGGGGACGGCAACGGGATTCGCCGGCCAGGCACTCGCGGGACCGAATTGGTATCAACCGCCGTCCTCGCTCCCGCCGACGAAGTCCGGAGCGGAACGTGTGGCCCTCGCACTCGAAAGAAAGCCGTACCAGCGCGCCCGCGCCTCGCGGTAGGATGAAAGCACCACCTTCGGGGGATACCCATGCGACGACAACTCCTTTCGCTCCTGGCGTTCCTGGCGGTCGCGCCGGCGGTCGCCCAACTCCCCCCGAAGCCCCCCGCCGACCCGCCCGGCGTAATCGTCATCCGCCCGAAGAAGCCGGAGCCGCCGACCATCGTGCCGCCCGGCCCGGCGGGCAAGGTGGTGGTGAACCGCGGCACCGACCCGGATCGGCCGGGGATGATCGTGTTCCGACCGGGGGCGGACAGTACCGAATTGCCCACCCCCCGCACCAACGGCGTCCCGCACATCTCCATCATCCGGCCGAAGCCGACCGACACCGACCCCCTGCCCGACCCCGCGCCGACGCCGGGGCCGAAGCCCGTCCCGCTGCCCCAGCCGGTGCCAGTGCCGGTGCCAGTGCCGGTGCCGGCCGACCCCGACCCGGCGGAGCCGACCGACGGCAAGGTGCTGTTCGAGACGTGGGACGCGGCGTTCTGTCGCGGGTATAAGGTCGGCTACTTCCACATCGTCGTCCGCGAGTTCACCCGCAACGACAAGAAGGTGCTGTACGGCACCAAGACGATGAAACTGACCATCGCCCGCTTCGGCCAACCGGTGGAGACGTGGGCCGAGGACACCACCATCGAGACGGCCGCCGGCGAGGTGCTGATGACCAAGATGGCCCAGGGCATTGGCAAGGATCAGATGCTCACCCTCACCGGCAAGGTGACGGACCAGGGGCTGGAGGTGTCGGTGGAAGGGCCGGTGAAGGACACGAAGGTCGTGAAGTGGCCGGACGGCGTGCTGGGGGTGTCGCGGGAGGCCAAGATCCTGCAAGACAAGAAGCCGAAGCCGGGCGAGACGGTGGAGTACCTGTGGTACGAGGCGCGGGTGAACCGGGTCGTGAAGTTCACCGCCACCGCCAAGCCGGTCGAGGCGGTCATCGTCCAGCCGGGCCAGAAGCCGCGCAACCTGATCCCGGTGGTGTCCGAGATGGACACCGGCACCGACTTCAAGCTGCCGCCCGTCACCGCCTACTGCGACCCGGACACCTACCAACTGGTGAAGTTGGAGTCCGACATGCCGACTCTCGGCGGCAAACTGGAGGTGTACCGCACCACCCGCGAGGCGGCCCTGAAAGCCCCCGCCAAACGGCTCGACCTGGCCGAGGCTCAGTCGATCCTGCTCGACCGCGACATGTCCGGCATTCAGGCGAAGGCGGCGGCCGTGTACAAGATGACGCTCGGCGGGGACGTGCCAGTGGAGAAGGCGTTCCCGTCCGACGACCGCCAGCAGGTGAAGAACATCGACGCCAAGGCGCGGACGCTGGAACTGCACGTCACCGCCGTGCGGCAGCCGGTGAAGGCCGATGTTCCCGCTGTGCGACCGGGCAAGGAGTTCCTGTCGGACAGCTTCTTCATCGACTGGGACAACGAGCCGACCAAGAAGCACGCGGCAACGGCAATCGGGAAACTGCCCGCCACCGCCACCGACTGGCAGAAGGCGCAGGCGGTGGAGCGGTACGTCCACGCGAACATGAAAGCGGCCGAGTTTTCTCAGGCGATGGCCACCTGCTCGAACGTGGCCAAGTCGCTCAGCGGCGACTGCACCGAATTCTCGGTGCTGGCGACCGGCATGTGCCGGGCGCTGGGCATCCCCAGCCGCACCGCCATCGGGGTGGTGGCGTTCCACGACCGCCGCACGAACCGGTCGATGCTGGCGTGGCACATGTGGTTCGAGGTGTGGGCGGACGGCCGCTGGGTGGCCCTCGACGGCACCCTCGGCGAGGGGTCCGTCGGCCCCGGTCACATCAAAATCTCGGAGGCGAGCTGGCACGAGGAGCGGTCGTTCGCCCCGCTGCTGCCGGTGCTGATGGTGCTGGGAACCCAGCCGAAGGTGGAAGTGGTGAGTGTCACCGACCGGTGAGGCGTTTGGCGGGTGAAATTCTCCCTCCGCCGATGCGAAGTTGGTCTTCAGCCCGAAGGGCTGAAGCGGGATGCGGTCCCATTCCCGCCGGTGGGTAAACTTTCACCCGCCGAACGCCTCATACACGAGCCCACCGACGTTGTCCCAACTGCCGCGAGGGGCACGCAACCCACCTCCCCTCGTTGAGGGGAGGTCGCCGCGCAGCGGCGGGAGGGGAGTCTT
>JBBRUO010000541.1:0-4507 GCA_038247725.1 Gemmatales bacterium | reverse complement strand
GTTCGGCGACGCGGGCGGTGAGGGCGGCGACTTGCGCCTCCAACCCGACGACGATCGCGCCGATCGCCGACCGCAGGGCGGCGGGGATGTGGTGCCACAGGTCGGACGGAATGGACGGTGGCCGAGTCATACCCGACAATGGCCTCCGGAGCCCACCAAGGTCAAGGCGAACCCGACAGGCCGTGAACGGTTACCACGATTCAATGCGTGGTGAAGTCAGGCAACTCAATCCCCTCACTTTAGGGGTCAGGGACTGGATGCGCCCTGGCGTAGGCATCACAAGGATGTCGTAACAACCGAGCCGGTTTAGGCTAGCGGACACACTTCATCGGTGCCCGCGAGGGGCTTCCACGCGCCCCGAACCCCTTCCCCTTTCTCGCGTTGGGTTCCGTCATGAACCGAGTTCTCGTTGCCATGACGTTGGTAAACACGCTGTTGACCATGAGCGTCGCTCTCGTGGTGAACTTCCCCGGACAACCGCAGAAGAACGAGCAAGAAGAGGCCGCCGAATCGGGGACGGTCGTCACCGCGTTTCTGCGCGACCTCGACAAAAAGCGGCTGGCCCGCAGGGACGAGGAAGTCCTCCGACTCAAGGCCGAAGTGAAGCGGCTTGAATCGCGGGAGGAACAGAGGTTGGCTCGGTCCAAGGCACCAACCAAGAACACCAACCCGCCGACCGACTGACCGGGCAGACCACTGTTCCGGTGCCCGCGCCCCGTGAGTTTTATTGGCGTCCGAACGCCATCCCGAGCAACACGGCCCTTTGGCCACGCGCGGCTTTTCCTTCGACCGCGCTCAGGCGTTTTCCATGCCTGAAGCCATTCCCACCCTCATCGGGGAGTCAGTCATGATCTCGTTCCGCATTTTGACCGCCGTGGTCACCTTCCTGCTGCTCATCAGCAGCACGGTGCAAGGCGGCCCGCCGGTCGGCCGCGCGCCGGTACAGTCGGCGGCGGCCACCGCGACCAGACTCACCGCGGCGGAAACCGCAGCGACCGTGGTCAAGCCGCATGGCAACTCCAACGCCAGTTCTGTTCCGCAGACGCAGTACAACATCGCGAAAGTCGATTCGTGGAAGCAGGTGCCGACGACGACCTACAAGACGGGTATCTCGGGCGTGCCCAACAAGTCCAGCGCGACGTTGAGTCCGGAGAAAGGTACTTTCGTCAGCGGCGCGACGTACAACCCGCGAGGGACGAGCCAGTTGCCGAAACTGAACGGCGATACCACGCACACCGAAGGCGGTCGGTTCTCGTACATCGCGCGGAACATGCGGACGATTGAGGAACAGCCGTTCGCGCGCGCCGTCATTAAAAGCTCCGAGCAAAACACGGTGACGATGGCGAAGGCGAAGGAGAAGCCCCTGGACGGGAACAAGCTGCCGACCGCGAACCCGGCGAGCTACTGGAACCCGAACCCGAGCCGGATCAAGGTTTCGAAGTAGTTCTGCCCCGTCGTGGGCGAACCGTCCCGTCCCACGACCTTCCCTTACAACCTTTATGATGGAGTCGTCGTCATGGTGAAGGTCGTCCTCTTTTCGTGCCAGAAGGCCTGGGCCTGGCTCAACTACCTGGTCGTAGTCTCGATGGTGGTGATGTTCGGTCCCACCCTGTTGGAGAAGTCGGAGCAGTATGACGTGGCTGGGCGCGCCGTCCGGCTCTGGGACTCGATCTTCGGGTCCGCGAAGAGAGTCCTCGACGACGTGAGGATCAAATCCGTGAAAGGGCAGATCGCCAAACGGACGGAAATCCTCGCCGAGGACCGGGCGGTCGGCGCGGTGAACCTCGCGCAGTTATCTGGCGACGACCACGAGTCGATGAACTCCGAGTTGGAACGGAGCTACGCCGCGCAGAGGAAGGCTATCGATTTCCTCGATCAAGATCTGGCCGTACTCCAGCAGGGCAAAGTCAACGACCTGACGCGCGAGATGGCCGAGTCGGAGATGCGCGCCGCCGACGATCAGCGGAGGATCACGCGAGAAAAAGGGCAACACGTCGCCGACCTGCACGGGCGCGACCGGGACAAAGCCGCGAAGGCGGCGCTGGGGAAATTGACCGACGAAGAGGCCGTTCTGAACAGCGCGTTACAGGCACTGGATGCGGCGGCCAGGGAAGGCGACTATCCGGTGAAAGTGGGCAAGCTGAGACTCACGGGCCAGAAACACGCCGACGATGTGCGGGTGAGCCTGTCGAACCAAGTTGCGGACAAAAAGAAGCAGATCCTCGACATCACGATGAGGAACTCCGCGCCGGTTAAGTTCAGCGACCCAGCGAAAGCCATGAACCCGGTGGACCCGAACGACCTGTTCCTGAACGGCAAGTGATCCGACTCCTCCGGCGCGGTCGGTTCCGGCCGCGCCTTCACCAGAACACTTAGAGGTGGGTGATGACCCGAATCCATCGAATCGCGTTCGCCGGCTTCACGCTGATGTCGCTCCTGGCCACCGGGTGCGTGGAAACCGGGAAGGCGGAGCAAGCGCCGAAGAGTGCGGAGGCCATCGAGAAGTTGTCCGACGCCGTCGTCAAACTGGCCGGCGTCGTGCAAGAGGTGCGCCAAGATCAGCGGGTGCAGCGGGAAGAGCGGAAGCAGCTCGTCAACCGGGTTGACCGGTTGGAGTCGGTTGCCGAGGAGTCCAAGTCGGGTGCGAAACAGCCCGCCAAGAACATCGTCGAGCCGACCGCGCCGCCGACATCGAGCGGACCGTCGGTCTCCAACGCCTCACCGGTGCATGCCGTCCCGCCGGTGAACGTCCCCTGCCAGCCGCCGACCGTTTTCTTTCCGACTACGATCTTGCCCTGCCCGTGCGGATCGGGGAGGCCGGTGGTCATCGTGCCTTGCGGTGGAGTCTTCTACCATCAACCGGCTTACATCCCGCCGCGAGTGACGACATACGCCACGACGAGAAGGCCCTGGTAGACGACAGTGGTGAGGGTTCCGACGGGTCCAGAATAACTTTCGCGGCCGCGCTCACCGATCAGTTCAGTCAGCGCGGCCCGTTGCATTTTTTGACCGCTTCCTGCGGTCACTTTCGGGTTGTTGGAGTTCTTCGTGCCGGGGACGCTGATGGCCGTCTCCCGCGTTTGGTGCGGTCGGCGCGGAAAGGGAATCTCCCCCGACGGTTGCCGCCGCCGGGGGGAGAACACAGGCAAGCGGTCGCTCACCCGGTGCGCCAAAAATGGTTCGCGCGGTTTTCGTTCGCCGCCGCTACTGGTCCGTCTTCAGGAACTTCAACTCGCAAATCACCGGCGGCTCGATCTTCGCCCTGGCCAGGTACTTCTCCACCTCGCCCTCGTCGATGCGGATGGTGCCGCGGCCGCTGCCGATGCGGACGGCCGGCAGCGTCCCGCCCGCGACCAGGGCGTAAACCAGCGAGCGGGACACGCCCATCATTGCGGCGGCGCGTTTGGCGGTCACCATCACGGGCGGTCCTCCGGGGCGGGCGGGCCGGTGCCCGCGTCGAGGTCGGTCACGTCGCCGTCGAACAGGCCGCGCCGGATCTCGTCCCCGAAGACGACCCAGCCGTGGACCGCGCGGCGGCCGAACAGTTCCAGGAACGGCGGCGGCGACACCCGCTCGATCAGCCGGCGGATGCCCTCCGGCTTCTCGCTGTGCCCGGCGCGGTCGATGCACGCCCAGTTCGCGATCGTGCGGTCGGCGAAGGTGGCGTTCCCCTTCACCCCCAGGAGCAGGAACTCGGCGGCGGACCGCCAGTAGTGCCCCGTGCCCATCTGCGGCTTGACCCACACGAACACGCTCTTGTACTCGAACCCCCAGGCCGTCATCACCCGGTGGGCGTCGAACAGGAACGAGTGCGTCGTCCACAGGTGGAGGTGGCAGACGTCCGCCGCCAGCGCGGCGACCGGCAGGGCGGCGATCTCGTCCGCGGTCATCGTCGCGTAGTGGCGGGCGGCGGCCCCGCGCGGCGTCCGGCCGTACCGCCACGGCGGGTCGGCGTAGATCGTGTTGAACCGGCTCCCGCGGGCGACGAGCGTTTCCAGTCGGGCGACCGTGTGACCGGTCGCGGGGCGACGTTTCATGTTCGGTCCTCCCGAATCGGCCGCGCGAGCCGGCGCAACTCCCGGTGTCGGAGGGTGAGGTACGCCTCGAGCCCGGCCTTCACCCGCTCGAAGACGAGGCGGTGGGCGGCCGCGAAGTCGTCGGGCGGCACGACGAACGCGGCCAGCACCGCGTCGGTCGTGCGCATCGTCACGTCGTGGACCAGCCGGAGGTTTTCTTCGGGGTTGGTCACGGCCGTTTCCCCTTCGCCGCCTCGCCGGGGGGAGGCGGGTGGTGGACCGCGACGCCGGGCGGCAGGGACTGGCGTCCCGGCGAGGCCGTGCCGAACGTCGGTGGCGTCGGGGCCGAGCTCGTCTTGGGGACGGACGGCGGGGGTGCGGTGTCCGGCGCGGGCGGGTTGCGTTCCGCGTCGGGTGTCGGCCGCGGCGGGGCCGTCCCGCCGTCGCCCGTGGCGGGCTTGCCGGCCGGCGGCGACGGCTTCGGCGGCGCG
>JBBRUO010000540.1:0-4507 GCA_038247725.1 Gemmatales bacterium | reverse complement strand
GGCCGTCCGTGCGGTGCTGTCGAAGGTCCGCGCGTGCGTGGTCTCGGACTACGGGAAGGGGGTCATCACGCCGGGCGTTGTGGGCCGACTGATTGCCGACGCGCGGCGGGCGGGCGTGCCGGTGATCGTCGATCCGAAGGGGACCGACTACGCCAAGTACGGCGGGGCGACGGTCGTGAAGCCGAACCAGATGGAAGCGGGAAAGGTGCTCAACCGCGACCTGCGGACGGATGCCGAGGTGGACCGCGCCGGGGCCGATCTGCGGGCGATTTTGGGGGCGGAATCGGCGGTGCTCATCACTCGCGGGGCGCAGGGGATGAGCCTATTTGAAAGCGACAAGGAGCCGGTCCACGTCCCCACCCAGGCCCGCGAAGTGTTCGACGTGACCGGGGCTGGCGACACCGTGGCCGGCGCGATGGCGATGACCCTGGCGGCCGGCGGGCACTTGGAAGACGCCTGCCGCCTGGCCAGCCTCGCCGCGGCCGTAGTGGTGGCCAAACTCGGCACCGCCACCTGCGACCTCGCCGAGTTGCGGGCGGCCGTCGGCTAAAGGCCCAACTCGGCCAGCGACTTCGCCGACAGCAGTTGCACGGACAACCCGCGCAGGCGGTCGTCCGGCAGCGCCCGCAGCGCGGACAAGTTGGCGTCCGACAGCGGCCCGAAGCGAGTTGTGAGTTGCGCTTCCAGCAACTCGATCTGTCCGACGCGATGGCCTTCCACCCGGCCTTCCACCCGGCCTTCCACCCGGCCTTCCACCCGGCCTTCCTCGATCCACCCGTTGACGACGCTGGATTCGCGCATGTTCCACCTCTCGAGGGAATCCACCCACAACTCTTTTCTTTCGGCGGCGTCGGCGAACACCTTGGCCAGTCCCGCGTACTCCGACCGCCGGCGCGTGTCCGGTTCCGCCTCGGCGACCCGCTTCCACCGTTCGACTATACCCGCCTCGTCCGCTCCGGTCATCAGCGGAATCCACGGCAGCAGGCCGCGCGAGTGGACGGCCGTTTCGATTTTGCCGAGCAGGTCCGCCGCCGACTCCGTTTCCAGGTTCCACTCCCGAACGCCGAGGTGTGTCGTCAGGCCGGCGTCCGCCCACCCGAACTCGCGCGTCGCGGCCCCCCGGCCCGTCAGGTTCACCACGACCGCGCCGAGGTGGTATCGGCTGCCGCGCTCCGAATCGGACTTGATCCCCAGCCAGATGCCGCCGAGATAGACCAGCAGTCGGCCGAACATGAGCGGGTCCGGTTCCAACTGGAACTCGACGGCCACCGCCCACGGGACGCCGTTCGACTCGCGGTTGTCCACGCCGGCCACGGTGTCGCCGGTGCGGTCGTCGCCGCCTGGGAACGGGATCAGCCGCGTGTCCAGCCACTGGCGGAAGTCGAACGCCGCCGGCGGACGGTCGAGCGCCCAGGCCAGGAACTCGGCCGGGTCGAGCTTCGCCGCGTACCGCGCGGCCTTGTCGAACACATTCGTCGCCATCGGCGGACTCCGACGCGGATACCCCACCCGGTTCCGTCATCGTATACTTTCCCTGTCGGCTCTCACCCTTTCCCCCCTCGTGAGTTCGAACCCATGCGCCGCTCTCTCCCCACGCTCGTCGCCCTGCTGTTCGCCGCCCCGCTGTTCGCCGCCGACCCGTGGCTGGAGTTCCCCGGCGGGGACGGCGTCGGCAAGGGCAAGCACGTCGTCCTCGTCTCCGGCGACGAAGAGTACCGTAGCGAGGAGGCGCTGCCGCAACTGGCGAAAATCCTCAGCACGCACCACGGGTTCAAGTGCAGCGTGCTGTTCGCCATCGACCCGAAAACCGGTACCATCGACCCGAACGTGAATAACAACATCCCCGGCCTGGAGAAACTCGCCACCGCCGACCTCGCCGTGTTCGCCCTGCGGTTCCGCAACCTGCCCGACGATCAGATGAAGCACGTCGCGGATTACATCGAAAGCGGCAAGCCGATGGTCGGCCTGCGGACGGCCACCCACGCCTTCAACGGCATGAAGGGCACGTACGCCAAGTACAACACGGGCGGGACCAAGGGGTACGAGGGCGGGTTCGGCAAGCAAGTGCTGGGCGAGACGTGGGTGGCCCACCACGGGGCACACGGGCGGGAAGGGTGCCGCGGCATCGTCGCCGAAGGGCAGGAGAAGAACCCGATCCTCAAGGGCATCGACGCCGGCAGCATCTTCGCCACGTCGGACGTGTACACGGTGAAACTGCCGCTGCCGGGCGACTGCACGCCGCTGGTGATGGGCGAAGTGACCGAGACGCTGAAGCCGGACTCGAAGGCGGTGGCCGGGAAGAAGAACAGCCCGATGATGCCGGTGGCGTGGACGAAGACCTACAGGGGCGAGTCGGGGAAGACGTCCCGCGTGTTCACCACCACGATGGGGGCGGCGACGGACCTGGAGTTCGAGGGCACCCGCCGGCTGATCGTCAACGGCGGCCTGTGGGCGCTGGGGCTGGAAGACAAGATTCCGGCGAAGACGAACGTGGACCTCGTCGGCGAGTACAAGCCGACCATGTTCAAGTTCAACGGCGCGAAGAAGGGCGTGAAGCCGGAAGATTTGAAGTGAGTCACAAGACGCACTCACGTTCCACGGCCTCGCGGTACAGTTGGTACAACCGCGGGGCCAAACTTTGGCTGAAGCCCGTCTCTCGGAGGAGTTGAAGGACGGGCGTATTCTCGACCGGCTCAGGCGTGACCTCGTGCTGAAGATAGACAGTTCCAAAAGCGTGTACTCCGCTGGTCAACGTCCACCAAGCCCACCGCTCACCATCGACGAAAGCCGCAACAACCTTCAGCCCCGGCACGCCGTCCACCAGTTCCCACTCCAACCCCGGTATCCGCATCAGCGCGGCCAGTTCGGTGTCACCGGTCTCCTCCTCGTAGCGGTCGGCGGCGATGACGAACGCTGCGGCCGCGATCAACGCTTCGAGTACGGGGTCGATGGTCATACATTCACTTTTAGGCAGGCGCGACAACATTTCGAGATGTCCCGATGAGTACCGGTGAATGGTCAGAGCGAGAGGAACCGGACATCGCCGCCCGGCACCTGCTGCTGTGCCGGGAGGTGACGTGGAATTCCGCGGACACCGAGGCCCGGTACAGCCTGCTTGGGTTGTTTACGGACATCCGCCCCAAGGGGACATTCCCGCTCGTGTGGGATCGTCCGCTGTACACTTTCGTTCAGTTCTTCGGCTCGCCCGGCGAGTACGAAGTGTGGATCGAGTTGGTTCGGCTGGTCCAAGACGAAACCGGCGAGATTCTTGACGAGACCGAGGCCGTGGTGTTTGGTCCGTTCGACCTGAAGATCGCCACCCCCTTCTTCATTCACGGCCGCTCTTTCTATCTGAAAACGGTGCCGTTCGACGCACCCGGACTATTCGAGTTCCGCATCCGGGTGGCAGGCGTGTATGATGTATTGGTCACGGAACGCCTGTTCGTGGAGGGTTGAATCATGAAGCCGCGACGACAACCGACGTTTCCACCGGACATGAAACCGGCCCCCGAAGTGTTCGAGATTTTGTACCCGCCGACGGAAGACGGGCACCTGACCGAAGAGATGAAGAAGTGGCCACTCGTTACGGAAGAGCGGCCGCGCACTCTTCCGCCGCAACCCGCCCCCTCGGAACCGAAGTCGCCGGCCCAGGCGAGTTGAGCGCTCTCGAAGTCATGACACTCGGGCACGGGGTGTGTAAAAGTTTCCACGTGGAAACTTTTACACACCCCGTGCCGCTCGTTTTCGGTCGTTCGCCCGGATTCTCGCCTCGCCTCCGTCCGCTTCACCGGCGATAATATCCCGGCCTGCCCTGCTTACGCGGAAGTCCCATGCAAAACACGCCCCTGAAGTCCGAAGTCCTCCGCCTGCTGCCGCGGGTGAAGACCCCCGCCCAGTACATGGGGGGCGAGGTGAACAGCGTCGCCAAGGACCACTCGCAGGTCCGCGGCAAACTGTGCCTGTGCTTCCCGGACGCCTACACGATCGGCATGAGCCACCACGGGTTGCAGGTGCTCTACACGATCATGAACAACGACCCGCAGTGGGCGTGCGAGCGGGCGTTCGCACCGTGGATCGACTGGGAAGGGGTGATGCGCGGGCACAAGTTGCCGCTATACGGGTTGGAGACGTTCACCCCGCTGTATCAATTCGACGTGGTCGGCTTCAGCCTTCAATACGAAGTCTGCTACACGAACGTCCTGAACATGCTGGATCTCGGCGGCATCCCGCACTTCGGCGAGGAGCGGCTCGTCACCGACCCGCTGGTGATCGCCGGCGGGCCGGGCGCGCAGAACCCGGAACTGCTGGCCCCGTTCGTGGACCTGTTCGTCATCGGCGACGGCGAGCAGAGTCTGCCGTATGTGATGAACAAGTGGGTCGAGTTGAAGGAGAAGGCGCTGTCCGACGGGGACAACACGCACCGCCGGCGGATGGACATGTTGGCCGAGGTGGTGGCCGGCGTGACGTGGGCCTACGCCCCGGCCTTCTACCAGTTCGACTACCTGCC
>JBBRUO010000539.1:0-4516 GCA_038247725.1 Gemmatales bacterium | reverse complement strand
CTTCCGCTGGCAGTGGATGTGGCGGTCGCGGTCCCGCTTATTGGTGATCGCGGTGGGGGGCGTCGTCTTCGGCGGGCTGTTCATCCTCTTCGCCGTGAGCCGGCCCCGGCCGCTTCGCAAGGCGGAGATGCTGCTCATCTACGGCGGGATCATGTTCGTCGGGATGGGCCTGTACCAGTTGCTCCAGGGGTTGTTCTCCCCGGCCGGGGCGTTCGGCGACCACGACGACGTGGCGGAAGAAGAGCTGCACCGGAAGCGCGTCCGCCGGTTGCGGCGGCGGGCGGCGAAGGACGCCGGCATGCCGTTGCCGCTGGAGTCCGACCGGATGACCGGCGACGAGGGGTGAGCGGCGACTACGATTGGTTTCCCCACCCCGTGCGAGGCCCGCGCGGGGGTTTCCGTCCGGAGCTTTCGATGCTGACCGTGTTCCGCCTCCTCAGCCTGCGGTACCTCCGCCAGCGGTGGACCCGCTCGGCGCTGATCGTGGTCAGCATCGCGCTCGGGGTGGCTACGCTCGTCAGCACTCGCGTGCTGAACCGGTGCATCGAGACGGCCGCCGCCGAGACGACGACGCCGCTGGGCCTGGGCGACCTGTTCGTCACCAACGGCGAACTGAACGTGGACCGCGGGTTGGCCGACGAGATCCGCGCCGCGAACATCCCCGGCGTGAAGTCGGTCCAGCCGCTCACCATCGAGCGGATGTCGGTGCCGCCCTACGCGAAGCAGCCGCCCACCGACCCGCCGCGGGAGAACCGGGGGGCCGTGCTGCTGGGCGTGGAGCTGGCGTCCCACCAACTCTCCGGGAACGACCCGTTCGCCACCCTGGACGGCGGGAATGCCTACAAGGTGAAAGCGACGCGGGTGAAACACTCGACGGCGACGCTGTTCACGGCGTTGAACCGTCGGGTGATCGCCCTCAGCCGTGCCCTCTTCGACGAGTGGGAACAGTGGCGCGACGACGAGTCCTCGCCGTTCGTCGTCCAGTCCGGCGGGCGGCGGATCGACTGCCTACCGCTGTGGGTGATCGACTACGACGCCGACTCGCCGCTGATGGGGATCGGGCCGAACGTGGTGGGGATGGAAATCGGACAGGCCGCCGAATTCCTCCAGCCGCAAAGCCCGCCGCCCGACCCGAAGGCGTTCGCCGCCGCCGTCGGGTGGCTGGCGCACAAGGACGTGTGGGCCGCCGGCAACCCGCTCCGGGTGAACCGCGTGGACATCATGCTGGACCCCGGCACCGACGCGGACACCGTCAAGACGGCGGTGGCCGCCGTCGTCGGCGAGCGGGCGGTGGTGAACACCCCGGATGACCAGGGGAAATCCACTCGTGAGATCGTCGGCGGCATCCAGATCGGGTTCACCATGTGCGCCCTCGGCGCGATGGTGGTCGGGCTGTTCCTCGTGTACAACGCGCTGGCCGTCACCGTCGCCGAGCGGCGGCACGACATCGGCACACTGCGGTCTCTCGGCTGCACCCGCCCGCAGGTGGTCGCCATTTTCCTTCTGGCGGCGGGGGTACTCGGCCTGGTCGGCGCGGCCGTCGGCATCCCGCTCGGCGTCGGCCTGTCGCGACTCGCCCTGTGGCTGATCCGCGACGACCTCGGCACCATCTTCCTGAACCCGTCCGCCGACCCGTCCTGGCCGACCGCCGCGACGCTCCTGCTGGCCGTCGCCGGTGGGCTGGTGACGGCGCTGGTGGCGGCCGTCATCCCCGCCCTCCAGGCGGCCTCGCAGAACCCGGCCGACGCCGTGCGGCGGGTGCCCGGCGGGGTCGGCGGCGGGTGGCGGGTGGCCCACCGCGCGGTGTGCGCGACGCTGGTGGCCGGCGGGGTGGCGATGATCCTCTCCCGACACGACTTGCCCCCCCGCGTCGGCGCGTTCGGCGGGCTGGTGTCGGCGCTGGTCGGCCTCCTCCTCGCCGCCCCCATCGCCGTCGCGCTCATCGTCCGGATACTGCAACCGATCCTCCGCCGCACGCTGCCCATCGAGGCGCGGCTGGCCTCGGACAACCTGATCCGCTCGCCCGGCCGCACCGGGCTGGTGATCGGCGCGCTGGCCGCCGGCGTTGCGGTGATGATCCAGACCGCCGGCGTCGGCAAGAGCAACGAGGAACCCGTCACCCAATGGCTGGACGAGATCATCCAGGCCGACCAGTTCGTCGCCGGTGGCAGCGTGACCGAGGCCATCAGCTCGCAGATGTCGGCGGCCGTGGACCCGGAGAAGATGCGGCGGCTGAAGGCGGTGCCGGGGGTGGAACACGTCGCCGGCATCCGCTACATGCGGCCCGACTACAACGGCACCGTCATCTTCATGACCGCCCTCGACGTGGATCAGTTCGTGGACCCCAGCCAGGCGCGGGGGCCGAACGGGCTGCCGCAACTGGACAAGTTCCGCCCGCTCGCCGGCACCGACGGCGTCGTCATGTCCGAGAACTTCGCCACCCGCCACGGCGTCCGCGTCGGCGACGTCCTCACCCTCCCCGGCCCGCACCGCCCGGTGAAAGTCACCGTCCTCGACACCATCGTCGATTACTCGTGGAGCAAGGGCACCCTGTTCATCGACCGCAGCGTGTACGCCCGCCTGTTCGCCGACAGCCGCATCGACATCTGCCACGTGTTCGTCACCCAGATGTCGGTGGAGGAGACGGCCGCCGCCCGCGCGCGGGTGAGCCAGTTCGCCGCCGACAACGGGTACTTCGCCGCCGACCGCACCGCCCTGCGGCAGACGTTCGGCGACCTGATCGACCGCATGTACCTGCTCGTCCACTTGCAGCAGTTCGTCGTCGGCATGGTGGCCGCGCTCGGGGTGGTGACGAGCCTGCTCATCTCGGTGCTTCAGCGGAAGCGGGAACTCGGCCTGCTGTTGGCCGTCGGTGCGACGCCCGCCCAGATCGTGAAGACGGTGCTGTACGAGGCGGTGCTGATGGGACTGTTGGGAACCGTGCTGGGGTTCCTGATCGGCGTGCCGCTGGAGTGGTACGTGCTGAAGGTGGTGCTGTTCGAGGAGTCCGGGTTCTCCTTCGACCTGCTGCTGCCGTGGAAGCACGTCATCGGCATCGCGGTCGGCGGGGTGGGCATCGCCACCGTCGCCGGGTTGCTGCCGGCGCTGCGGGCGGTGAAGACCCGCATCCCCGACGCCATCGCCTACGAATGACGCCCGCGGCTCGGTACGCGACAACCACACCAGCCGCCGTCGCGGTCGAGTCGCGACTGCAAGGCTCTACCGGAATGCTCTCTTCCCCGCGGCGATGGCCGTGTGGTTGTCCTCAATCGTCAGCGGGTTCGTCGGGCTGCCGGGATAGATCGGGCGGCGGGCGTGGCGGTGGGTTTCGGTGCGGAGGTGGCCGAGCATGTGGTGACCCGTCCGCCGCTCGCGCTCGGCCCGCAGCGCGGCGATGTCGATAGGGGCGACGACGATCTTCTCGCCGGGGCCGGGGTCGGCCTGGGCCAGCAGGCGGCCGTCGTAGTCCACCGCCATGCTGCCGCCCGGCCACGAGAACGGCGGGTAGTGCGCCAGCCGGGCACCCTGGTTCGCCGCGACCACATAGGCCACATTCTCAATGGCCCGACAGCGGTTCACCACCGTCCACCAGTCCATCGGCGGAGTGGCCCCCCACGGGTCCATGTACGCCGAAACGCGGATCAGGACTTCCGCCCCTTGCAGGGCCAGTTCGCGGATCGCTTCGGGGAACAGCCAGTCGTAGCAGATGGCCGCGCCGAGGACGCCGATCTCGGTCTCGGCCACCGGGAAGAACGGCTCGGCATAGCCGGGAACGTCGTGCGGGCTGCTGTGAACCTCCCACGGAATCCACGGGTTCACCTTGCGGTACTTGAACAGCAACCCGTCCGGGCCAATCAGACAGGTCGTGTTGAACACCCGGCCGGGGTACTTCGGGTCGGCTTCGAGGAACGACCCGGTTTGGATGTATAAACCGCGCTCCTTGGCCTTGCGGTGGTAGCGGTCGGTTTCGTCGTTCGGCAGTGGAACGGCGAGCTTGTCCAGCAACTCCGGCACGGTGAGATAGATCGGGGCCGCGTGGGCGAACTCCGGGAACACGACCAGCCGCACGTCGCCGAACGGCTCGTACCCGACGGCGGCCATGTCGATCATGGCCAGCATCCGGCCGACGCGCTCCGGCAGGTCGGCCCGCGTGGTCGGGTTGGGGAAATCGGTCTGGCAGGCGGCCGCGAGGTAGCGAAGGGGCATGGGGTGACTTGGATTGTTGGAGTTTGTCGCGAAGACCTCACCCCCCGGCCCCCTCTCCGTCCCGGAGAGAGGTGTTCAACCCGCACCGGTGGTTGCGTTCCACATGGCGGCCTTGAACCACCCAGGAAATCCAAGCCCGGAACACGGTCAAAGTGCAACGATTCCCTTTTGAACACCCCCTCTCCGGGACGGAGAGGGGGCCGGGGGGTGAGGTCTTAAATACCGTTGCGAAGCCAAATATCTACTCCCGACACCCCCCGGCAGCAGGGCGATTCAGAGATTGAAGAGAAGCGGACTGAACCACGAAGAG
>JBBRUO010000538.1:0-4525 GCA_038247725.1 Gemmatales bacterium | reverse complement strand
CCCCCCCCCCCCCCCCCCCCCCCCCCCCCCCCCCCCCCCCCCCCCCCCCCCCCCCCCAGGGGAGGGGGGAACCAGCGAAGACAAAATCAATGTCCCGCCAGGGGAGAAGGGACCAACATCATCAATGATTGAACAAGAACTCTTTCCCCGTTAACACCGCCCAGATGACATCTTCGATCGCTTCTTTCCGCGCGGCGGGGCCGTCCTTCCCGGCGTCGGCGAGGGCGGCGAAGAACGTCTTTCGCTCGGCGACCGTGGCCGGGCGGGATAGCGCGGCGGCGAAGAGTTTGTCCACAACTTCGGCGTCCGACAGCTTCACCCACTTCTCGACGACCGAATTCTTGTCCCGCAGCTTGTCGTTGAGTGACTTGCCGTTGTTCAAGTGCAGGGCTTGCGAAACGGTCGCGTCCTTCGTCACTTCGCAGGAGCAGGTGACGGTCCGCTCGGCGCGGCCGAAGGCGTCGAGGAACTGCGACACCAGTTGCGAGTCCGGCAGTTGCATGGCCCGCGTGCCGGGCGGGTAGAAGCCGACCGCCTGCGTGCCGCCACTGGTGCCGACCGTCCGCTGGTTGAACGGCGTCGGCACCCCGGTCACGTCCGAGTACGCATCCAGGATGACTTCCGCCGGCAGCCGCCGCAGCAGGTAGCGGGAGTAGAAGCGGTCGTCCGCCGCGTTCGCCGGCAGCGGCTTGGAACTCCGCTGGTACGTCGCCGAGTTCAGGATAATCCGCATTAGGTGCTTGGTGTCGAACTGGCGCGCGACGAAGTCCGTCACCAGCGCGTCCATCAGTTCGCGGTTGGTCGGCGGGTTGGTGTCGCGGATGTCGTCCTCGGCTTCTACGAGGCCGCGGCCGAGGAAGTTCTTCCACACGCGGTTGACCACGGACGGGGCGAAGAACGGGTTCTTCGGGTCGGTCAGCCAGTCGGCGAAATACGCGCGGCGGTCAGTGGCGCTGTCGGCGGGCAGGGGTTTGCCGTCGAGCGGGGTGGGCGGCATCGGCACGCCCCGCCGCAGGTGTCGGGCCTCGCCCGTCGGCGTGCTCTGGACGATCACCTCGTCGTCCCGCGTCCCGCTCTTCCGGGCGACGCGACTGAACAGGTTCGCCGCACTCCAGTATTGGTCCTGCGTCCAGCGTTCGAGCGGGTGGTTGTGGCACTTCGCACACGCCAAGCTAGTGCCCATGAAGGTGACGGCGGTGGACTCCATCAGGTCGGTGGCGTCCTTGTGTAGCAGGAAGTAGTTCGCCCCGCCGTTGGTCAGGGTGCTGCCGGTGGCGGTGAGGATGTCGCGGGCGAAGCGGTCCCACGGCACGTTGTCGGCGACGCTCGCGCGGACCTTGCGGTAGAAACTCCACGCCGCCGGCTGCGGCAGTTTGAACGTCGAGACCAGCATCAGGTCCGACCACTTGTGCGCCCAATAGTCCACGAACTCCGGGCGGTCGAGCAGTTTGTCGATGAGCGTGGCCCGCTTGTCCGGCGATTCGTCGGCGAGGAACGCGGCGACTTCCGCCGCCTTCGGGACGATGCCGCAGGTGTCGAGGAAGGCGCGGCGGACGAACTCGCCGTCGGTGGCCGGCGGCGACGGCGGCAGTTTCAGCAGTTCCAGCTTCTTCAGCACCAACTCGTCGATGAAGTTGGTCTTCGGGGCGGCCGCGAAGGCGGACGGGTCCACGGCGTTCGGGTACGGCACCGTGACGGTCGCGGTCACGACCTTGGTGCCGAAGAGGGCCGACACCGCCGTCTCGCCGTGGCCGAGGACGCCGACCAGGCCGTCCTCGGCCACCGTCGCCACGGGTTCTTCGCTGCTGCTGAACTTCGCCCACTCGGTCACGTCGGCGGTGGTGCCGTCGGAGTACGTCGCCCGCACGATCAGCCGTAACTCGTCCGTCGGCTTGGCCAACGACCGCGGCGGGAAGATGTCGAGTTGCCGGAGGGTCACTTCGCCGGCCTTCGGGCCGGGCGCGCCGGCGGCGATCCACTCGCGGATCCGTTTGCCGCTGTCGGAGTCGGCGTCGAAGCGGGTGCCGCCGCCGTGGGGGAGGGTGCGGGTGGCCTTCAACAGCATCAGGCTGGCGGCCGGGTCGGTGCCGTCCACCCGTCGCCCGCCGGCTTGCCGGGTGAGCGCGAAGTGGTCGGCCTCCGGGTCGTACCCGCGGAGCGACAACTTCAACCCGCCCTTGCCGGCCAGGGCACCGTGACACGCGCCGGAGTTGCAACCGGTGCGGGTGAGGACGGCTTGCACGTGCCGGTTGAACGACCACTCCGTCGGCTTGTCGAACCCGAAGACGGACACTTTCGCGGTCGCCGTTTGGCCATTCGCGGTAGCAGTGATCGTCGTCTCGCCGTTCCCGGCCGGGCGGATCGTGCCGTCCTTGCGGACGGTCGCCACCTTCGGGTTCGCGGTGACGAACGTGGCCTTCGCCGTGCGGTCGGCGGTGGCACGGCCGGAGGCGGTGTCCACCACCAGCACCCGTTGCGCCCCGCCGGGACCGGTGAGCGTCACGGCCGCCGGCATCACGCTGAGGGTGTCCGCGACCGCGACGGCGGGTAACAGGAGCAGCAGGGAGAGGGTGTATTTCATGGGTGCGATATCCGGTGTTATTTCATGCTGCCGATCAGGATGCGGATGGCGAAGATCCAGTTGTACAGGGCGGCGAGTGCCCCCAGCACGATGCCGACGATGGCGTGAGCGGTGCCGCCGTGGGCTGGGTGGCGGGCTTTGTGCCTCAGGCCGAGGATGCTAAAGACGATAGCGAGCGGCCCCAGCACCAGACCGAGGACCGGCAGTAACCCGACCACCCCGCAGTAGTAGCCGGCCAGGGCCATGGCGTTTTTGTACGGGATCAACTCGCCGGTCGCGTCCCCATCATCGTCGTCGTAGTCGTCCCGGCGGCGACGGCGGCGCGAGCGGTCGTCGTAGTCGTCCTCGTCGTCCAGCATGGGGCGGCGGGCGCGGCGGGGTCGGTCCTCGTCTTCGATGTCGTCGGTCGGCATGGGCTTCCTCACGTGGTCGGGGGGTTCTTGAGCCGGTCCAGTTCGGCCCGCAGTTTGGCGACTTCCGCCTCCGCCGTGTTCGCGCGATCCGCTTCCGCTCCCGCTTGTGCGGTTGCGGCCTGGGCGCGGGCCGCTTGGGCCTGGGCACGGGCCTCCGCCGCTTGGGCCTGAGTATCCATCGCCTCGGCGGGCGTGAGCACCAGCGCCCCGGCGGCGTCGAAGAAGCGGAGCCAGGTGTCGCGGTAAGTGAGGACTTCGCCGTCCCACGGGCCGACGAATAGTTCCAGTTCCTCCGACCACAGCCGGCCGCCCTGGGGCTTGATCGCCACCGGCCGCCGCTTGCCTTTGCGCCACCCTTCCAAGACCTGTCCGTCCGGGTCGTAGCAGTAGTACTCCCGCACGTCGAGTTGCTCCAGGTACACCCGCCGCTTTTCGCCCCGGTCCTCGTCGGCGGTGGACTCGGACAGCAGTTCCACGATCACGTTGGGCACCCGCCCGCCCTCCTCCCACACCACCCAACTGCGGCGGATCGGCTCGTGCGACACGCCCTTGACGACATAGAAGTCTGGCCCGCGGAAGTGGGTGTTCCGGGCCGTCGCCGGGTCGAAGTAGAAGAACTGGTTGGCCCCGGCGAAGAAGTCCGTCCGCCCGCGCCAGTGCCAATGCAGGCAGGCCAGCAGCAAGTCGCCGGCCGCCCGGTGCCAGAGGGATTCCAACGGTTCACCATCGCTGGAGGGAAGGTCGCACCCGCGGGGCAAGGCGACCGGCGGGGCCAGGGTCGTCGGCATGGGCTTCCTCACGTGGTCGGGGGGTTATTCTTCAGCCGGTCCAGTTCGGCCCGCAGTTTGGCGACTTCCGCCTCCGCCGTGTTCGCGCGGGCGGCTTCGGCTGCGACACGCTCCGCGGCGACCTCTTCGGCGATCGGACTCAGGTTGCCGTCGGCGTCGAAGAACCGCAACCACGTCTCGCGGTCACGCAGGTAAACTCCCTCCCAACTGCCGAGGAACAATTCCAACTCCTCCGACCACAGCCGGCCGTTCTTCGGCTTGATCGCCACTGGTCGCCGCTTGCCTTTGCGCCACCCTTCGAGGACGAATCCGTCCGGGTCGAAGCAGTAGTACTCCCGCACGTCCAATTGCTCCAGGTACACCCGCCGTTTGTCCACCCGGTCGTTCTCGGCGGTGGATGGCGAGAGCAACTCCACGATCACGTTCGGCACCCGCCCGCCCTCCTCCCATGTCACCCAACTGCGACGCAGCGGGAAGCGGTGGACCCCCTTCACGACATAGAAGTCCGGCCCCTGAAAGTTGTTGTTCTTCGCCTGGTTCGGGTCGAAGTAGAAGAACTGATTGCCGCCGACGAAGAAGTCGGCCCGGCCGAGCCAGTGCTGCTCGATGCTGGCGATGAGCAGCCACATCGACTTCAGATGCCAGGTGCTTTCCAACGGGATACCATCGCTGGAGGGAAGGTCGCAGCCGCGCGGCAACGCGACCGGTGGGGCCAGGGTCGTCGGCATCTGGGAAACCTCCTG
>JBBRUO010000537.1:0-4536 GCA_038247725.1 Gemmatales bacterium | reverse complement strand
GTCGAGAAGGCGGCGGAAAAGGGGCTGCCGAGCGAAGTGGCGCAGGCGAAGGCCGATCTGGAAGCCCACGCCAAGCGGCTGGCCGCGATGGCCGCCGTCACCCCGGAGCAACTCACCCCGGCGAAAGCGGCGTTCGCCGCGTGGGTCTACGGGGCCGACGCCCGTGACGCCAAAGTCGATCTGGTGACCGGCGAGATCCCGATGACCGCCGACGAGCGACTGGCCGGAATCGCCCTGCTGCAGAAGGAGTATGACGCCCTGGCTGCCCGCGCCGCCGAGGGGTTGGGCGGCGGTTACGGGTACGAGATGGACCGCTACAAGAAGCTGAAAGCGGACCTGCGGAAGGCGAAAACCGACCTCGCCGCCGACACCGACAAGTACCTCAACGACTCGCTCAAGTCGTTGCAGGTGTCGGTGCCCCCGGTGGAAAAGCCCATCAAGGACTTGGATGTCCTCTCCGCCTGGACTATCACCCTCGTCGGTGCGGGGCTGCTGCTCGGGCTGTTCACGAAGTTGTGGTGCCTGGTCGGGGTCGGCTTCCTGACGATGACGTACCTGGCTCACCCCACCGTTCCGTGGCTGCCCCTCCCGCCACTCACGGCGGGGAGCCCGGTGTTCGTCAACGAGAACATCATCATGGCGCTCGGCCTTCTGGTGGTGCTGGCCCACCCGACCGGCCGCTGGCTGGGGCTGGACGCCCTCTTGTGGCGGCTGTTCTTCGGCGACAAACCCGTCACGCCCCCGCCCGCGACGGTGTGACCGCGGAAGGCGAACTCACGGGCTGTCGATCACCAGCGTGACCGGCCCGTCGTTCGTCAAACTCACCCGCATGTCCGCCCCGAATTGCCCGGTCGCGACCGGCACGCCGAGGGCGCGAAGGGCGTCCGCCAGTTCGACGACGAGCGGCTCCGCCACCTCCGGCCGAGCCGCGCCGAGGAAACTCGGCCGCCGCCCCTTCTGGCAGTCGGCGTACAGGGTGAAGTTGCTCACCACCAGCACCCCGCCACTCACGTCGAGAACGGACAGGTTCATCTTCCCGTCGGCGTCCGGGAAACACCGCAGTTGAGCGATCTTGTCGGCCGTCCACGCCACGTCTTTCGCCGTGTCGGTCGGGGCGACGCCGACCAGCGCCAGCCAGCCGCGCCGGATTTCCCCGACCGTTTGCCCGTCCACCGCCACCCGCGCATCCGCCACCCGTTGGAGAATCACCCGCATGGAGTTCCTCGACTGACATGGGAACTGGGTTGTGCCACGATAGGATACGAATGTTTCCGTTCACCCCGGAGTCGCCGTCATGGGCATGCAGGAATTCAGCCGCCACCAGCAGGGTATCATCAAGCGGTACTACGAGAACATCGACGGCATCTCGCTCCAGAAGTTGAGCGAGTTGGTGACGGAGTTGTACCTCGCCGAGGGGAAGAAGCGGGAGAAGTTGTGGAAGACGGCGGTGGCGGCCATGCAGAAACTCGGCGTCCCGCAGGCCCGTATCGACCAACTGGTCGCCAAGAACAGCCCGGAAGCCCTGGCCGGGCTGGTGAAGGAGATTCAGGCCCAGCAGGGGTGATCGGGGCGCGGGTCTGTCCGCCTCGGCGAGCCGGACCTACTCCAAAACGAACTGTTTGAACCGCTCGGATTCAGTCGCCACCGGCTTCGCGTCGTCGGTGGCCTTCACGACGATGTACGCGGCGGCATCCGTCCGGGCTTCGATCCACTTCACCGCCTGCTCCGGCGGCAGCACGCTGGCGGCTTTCGTCATCGCGTCAGCCCGCCAACCGGGGCGGGCGATGACGGTGGCGCTCCGCCGGCCGGTGAGGCCGAGGCCGGTCTTCGGGTCGAGGACGTGCGAGTAGCGGACATTCCCGATCTCGACGAACTGGAACAGGTCGCCGGACGTCGACACCGAGGCGTTCGTCAGCTTCAGATACCGCGCCGGTTGCCCCTTGCCGATGGGCGCGATCTCCACGACCCAGTTGTCCTTGTCCGGCGGCGCGTCGGACACCGTGATATCCCCGCTCGCGGCGATCAAGGCGGACGGAATGCCGTGCTTCTTCAGCACCGCCATTGCCTCGTCGGCGGCGAACCCCTTGCCGATGCCGCCGAGGTCGAGCCGCATCCCGGCTTTCTTCAGCGCGACGGTTTTCGCCTTCGGGTCGAGCGTGACCAGGTTGAAGCCGACGAGTTCTTTCGCGGCGGCGAGTGCCTTCGGGTCCGGTAGCTGTTTCGACTTGCGAGCGGCACGCCACAACTTCACCAGCGGGCCGACGGTGACATCGAACGCGCCGTCGCACTCGGCGGAGATTTCCTGAGCGTGCGCGAGTACCCGAAACAGGTCGTCGCTGACTACGATGGGTTTGCCGGGCGCGGCGTCGTTGGCGCTACACAGCCGCATGAGTTCGCTTTTCGGGTCGTAGTCGGTCATGGTCTGGTCGAGCGCCGCCACCCGGTCGAACGCGGCGGTTTTGGCCTGGGTCGCGGCGGCCTTGTCCGGGGCGTACAGGATCATCCGCCACTCGGTGCCCATGTGAACCGAGGTGAAGGCGAAGCGGGGTAAGTCTTTGTTTGGAACCCCTCTCCCCTGGGGGAGGGGGGCAGGGGTGAGGGGGGCCAGCACTGACCCCACCGCCCCCAGCGCGATAAGATACACCGTAAGTCCGACCCACGGGGTTCGCATGGCCTGTCCTCCGGGTTTCGCATTCCGAACACTGGTTCGTTGACAGACGGCCGCCTATCGGGGATTCTAGGCATATGACTCGTCGCACACTCCTCCCACTGACCCCGCTCCTCCTCCTGCTCGTGTTGGTGGCCACGGCCGCCGACCCGAAGCCGGCCGACCCCGCAAGTTCGGTGACAGTGAAACCGCTGCCGCCCGACCCGAAGGTGCCCGCCAAGGTGGACCTGCCGCCGAAGGACTTCACCCAGAAGTTGGAAGGGGCCGTACTGGTGCCGTCCGACGAGGACACGTCGAAGATGGTGGAAGTGCCCCTCAAGGCCACTCTGGAAATGGTGTACGTCCCCGGCAGCGAGTTCGTGATGGGCAGCCCGGACGGCGAGACGGGCCGCGACCCGACCGAGGGGCCGCAACACAAGGTGACGGTGCGGCCGTTCTGGATGGCCAAGTACGAGACCACCTGGGACCAAGTCGATATCTGGTGGAAGAACGCCGGCCTGCCGAACCGCATCGAAGTGGAGCCCAAGAACTCCGGGAAGAAGGTGAAGCCGGACGCCATCACCCGCCCGACCAACCCGTTCGTGGACGAAACCTACGGCCACAGCCGCGGCGGCAAGCCGGCCATCAGTTTCAGCCACCACTCGGCCATGATGTTCTGCCACTGGCTGCGGCTGAACACCAAGTTGCCGTACCGCCTGCCGACCGAGGCCGAGTGGGAGTACGCCTGCCGCGCCGGGTCCGACGGCCCGTACGGCTTCGACGCGAAGACGGGGAAGCTGGAAGACTACGCCTGGTATTTGACGAACTCGCCGACCAAGACCCGGCGGGACGGCACCACCCACGAAGTCGGCACCAAGAAGCCGAACAAGTTCGGCCTGTACGACATGCACGGGAACGTGGCCGAGTGGACGCTGGACCAGTACGACCCGGCGTGGTACGCGAAGTGTCTGGCGGACAAGTTGACCCTCTGTCCGGTGAACGCGCCCACCGAGAAGAAGTGGAGCCACGTCGCCCGTGGCGGCAGTTGGACCGACGACGCTTCCATTCTTCGGAGCGCGGCGCGGATGGTGTCGGACGTGGACTGGATGTCGGAAGACCCGCAGTTCCCCCGCAGCATCTGGTGGCTGACCGAGCGAGACTACGTCGGCTTCCGGGTGTGCCTGCCGACCGACGAGTACCCGGCGCTGGTCGGCCTGAAGCCGAAGATGCTGAAGAAAGGACAGTGACTCGTCCAACCGGCGGTCGATCTCCTCTTCACGCCGGAGGCGTGGTTGCCGGTAGCCAGGGGTGGAGCGAGCAACGCGAGCGGAACCCCTGGAAAACTGGGGGAAAATGACTGAGTCCCGGAGGGACGACGAATGCGGGTGTGTCCGTCGTCCCTCCGGGACTCCGAGGTGTTGGTTCGGCCGACCAGGGGTTCGGTCGCTGCGCTCCGTCACCCCTGGCTACCGGCAGCCACGCCTCCGGCGTGAAGAGAAGAGCCGATTCGCTGTTTGCTTGGGCGATTTAGCCCCGCGAAGTGATCGTCACCACTGGGCTGACACCCACTCACCAAGAACCAACGTCGCGCCCGCGTGGGTGCGGATACCTCTCCCCTTTAAGAAGGCTCGAACATGGCGAACATCACTCGGCGGGACGCGCTGGCGGTCGGCGCGACGGCGGCCACCCTGGCGGCGGTCGGCCCGGTCCACGCGGCCGGCGGCGACAAGATCAAGGTCGGGCTGATCGGCTGCGGCGGCCGGGGCGGCGGTGCCATCGGCGATAGCCTGCGGGCCGATCCCAGCATCGTGTTCCACGCCGCCGGCGACGTGTTCCAGGACCGCGCCAAGCGGGTCGTGGCCGGTCAGAAGGAAGCGTTCGGCGAGCGC
>JBBRUO010000536.1:0-4536 GCA_038247725.1 Gemmatales bacterium | reverse complement strand
CGAGCGGGTCACGTGGACCGCTCGCAGGCTCGCGGCGACGATGAAGAGGGGATTGCCAATGCCCACCACCCTCACCCCAACTCGCCCCGTCGTCGCAGTATCCATCGTCGCCCCCGTGCCGCAACCACTCGCGCGCACGCCGCTGCCGGTGCGGGTCCGCCGTGTTGCCAACGTCGTCACGGTGCTGGTGTTCTTCCTCGCGCTCGGTGTCCCGCTGTTCGGCTTCCTGTTCCGTGAACCACCGCCGCTGGACGAGAACCGCGACCGGCACCCGTTCCCGCCGGTCGCGTTCAAACGCCACGTGTTGCAAGACTTCCCGCAGTGGTTCTCCATGTATTTCAAGGACCGCGTCGGCTACCGCGACGTGCTGCTGAAGTGGCACAAGCACGCGACGTACCGCTGGCTGGACATGCCGGTGTCGTCGCAAGCGTGGGTCGGGAAGGACGGCTGGCTGTACCTGAACGTCGCCGACCCGTTCGTCCGGCACCCGGAGAAGGGCAGCGTCAACGACCGCGTGGACCGCTGGTGTGAGGCGTTCGCGGATCGCCGGGCGTACCTGGCCGAGCGGGGCATCGAATACGTCGTCGTGCTGGTACCAGAGAAGTCGGCCGTGTATCCGGAACACCTGACCGGCCACCCGAAGCGGCACCCGCCGCCGGAACCGCTCGCCCGCGCGGAGGCGAACTTGCGTGACGCCGGGGTGCCTTGCGTGAACCTGCTGCCCGTGTTGCAGTCGGCGAAGGAGACGGAATCGCTGTACTTCGTCACGGATTCGCACTGGACGCCGGTCGGCTCGCGCCGCGGTTACGAAGCCATTTGCGACGCGGTGACGGCGAAGTTCCCCGCCTTCCGCCCGCACCCGGAGGGGCACTACTCGCGGCGGGAACACGCTCACGCGGGCGACCTGCTGCGGCTGACCGGCGACACCGACCGCGCGCCCGAACCGTACCGGCAGTATCTGCCGCCGCCCGGCACGGTGACGGTGGACGAAGCCCCGGCGTTCGCCGCCCGACTGCCCGATCCCATGAAGCCGAAGCACCTGCCGCCGGTGGCGTTCGGCAACTCGTCCGCGACAGGGCCGGGGGTGGTGTTCCTCCGCGACTCGTTCGGCGACGTGCTGCTGCCGTTCTTCGGGGCCGATTTCCCCCGCGTGGCGGCCGTCGGCACGCACCACTTCCCGACGGCGCTGATCGAATCCGAACAGCCGACGGTGGTGGTGCAGGAGATCGTCGCCCGCTTCCTGTACAGCACCGCCCCGGCGGATGAGCCGGGCGTGACCGCCTTTCGCCGTCGGAAGTGAGGGTGTACAATTCCCGGACGAGACACCGGAGGCCCTCATGACCCCGACCCACACGCACACGGTCGAACTGTCGGACGAGGCCGACGCCCGACTGCGGGAGAAGGCCGCCCGCGCCGGCCTGTCCGTCGGCGAATGGCTCCAGCGCCTGGCCGAGAAGGAGGCCGGAACGGACCCGCTCGACGACGCGGTGCGGGCGTACCTGAACCGCACGCCCGAGCAGATCGCCGCCGCCCGCGAGGCGGTGATGCGAACCGCCCTCCCGCCACGTCCGCTGCCGCCGGGCAAAACCCTGGAGGATGTGGTCGTGGGGATGTGGCCGGGCGACGAGACGGACGAGGAGATCTTCGCCGCGCTGGAACGACTGTCGTGACGGCCCCAGCCCGCTACGTCCTGGACACGAACATCCTCGTTCATTCCGTGCGGCGCGACGCCGTGTGGGACCGCATCCGCGCGGCGTACGACCTTCTGGCCATCGACCCGACGCCGCTGATTTCCATCGTAACGGTGGGGGAATTGCGGTCACTCGCCGCACAACACCACTGGGGCAAAGCCAAACTCGATCAAGTGGCGTTCCTCCTCGGTTACTTCGTCCGCATCCCCGTTCAGGCCGACGACCTGATCGACGCATACGTCGCGATCGATTCGGCGATGGCGAATCGGGGACACTTTCTCGGTAAGAACGACCTCTGGATCGCGGCCACCGCCGCCGTCACCGGTGCGACGCTGCTGACGACCGACGCCGATTTCGACCCGCTGGTGCCGGATTTCCTCCGCCGCGATTTCATCCCCACTCGCCGGCCGCCCTCGCCACCCCCTTCCCCGGAGTCCCCGCCGTGAAGTCGCTTCTCCCCGCCCTGCTGCTCCTGGTGCCGGCCGTCGCCGTCGCGCAACCGCCCGCCAAGCCGCCGACCCTGGCCGACTTGAACAAGGCCGCCGTGGACATCCTCCGCGACATGCACGACCGCGGCCGGGAGTTGTACAACTCCGGCGACGCCGCCGGCACTCTGCGCGTCTATCAAACGGCGCTGGGCACCGTGAAGCCGTTCGTCGCGCACCACCCGGCGATCCAGAAAGCCATCACCGACGGGCTGGCCGAGGCGGCCAACGCGGACGGCGACAAGGCGCGAGCGTTCAAGCTGCACGAGGTCATCGAGCAGGTGCGGGCGGACCTGCGAACCGAGACGAAGAAACTCGAAGCCGGGCCGAAGACGCCGGACCCGGTCGTGCCGCCGAAGCCCCCGGCCCCGAAAGCGGCGCTGTCCGGAATTGTAATGCGGGCGGGCAAACCGCTGGCCGGGGCGGAGGTCGTGGTCGTCAGTTTGAACGTGCCCGCCCCGCGGGTGCATGTGGCGAAGACCGCCGCCGACGGGAAGTACGTTTTCGACACCCTGGCGTCGGGGGAATACGTCGTCATCGTCACCGGGGCCGGGGTGCCGGCGAAGTACCAGACGACGGACACGTCCGGGCTGCGGGCGAAAGTCACTGCCGGCGGAACCGCGATGAACTGGGAACTGAAGTAATTCCGCTCGACTCCGCCATGATTTCCGGAAGCTGTGCGGATCGCCCGCCTGGTGGCGATTCGCCTGCCCGCCCGCCATTCGTCACAACCGGCCGTCACATCCTCGCGAGAGTTTTCGTCGCCGCCCGGTCGATTGACACTACTACGCCAACTCACCCAGGCGTCCCTCGTGTCCCCACCGGAGGCAACCCCGTGACCGCTTCGTTCCGCCGCAGCCTTGCCGGCCTTCTGGTCGTTCCCGCGTTCGCCGCCGCTCAGGCCCCCGTCGTCCCGCTGACGGACCCGATGCCGCCGCTCAAGATGCCCGCGCCACCCAGCGGCATGATGCCCATTCCCGTGGCCCCGCCGTCGGCCCCGGTGCAGTTGCCGGTGACCGTCCCCGACGTGGCCCGTCCGGGCGTCGTGTCCGGGCCGTTCGAGGAACCGGCGGCCGAAGAACCGGCCTCGCCCCGCTACCTGTTGGACGGGTTGATCGGCCGCACCACCGCCGGCAAGCGACTCCAGGATAACGGGTTCCGCGTGTACGGCTGGACCCAACTGTCCCAGAACCTGAGTTCGGCGTCGAACAACAACTTCCCCCGCACCCTGGACGACCGGGCGAACCAGTTCGTCCTGAACCAGAACTACTTGGTGCTGGAGAAGTCGATCGACACGAGCAAGAAGGAGTTCCAACTGGGCGGGACGTTGAACATGATCCTGCCCGGCTCGGACGCCCGGTACACGGTCATCCGCGGGCTGTACGACCGGCAACTGACGGACAACGCCGGCCTGCCGCGGCCGTACCCGATCGACCCGTTCCAGTTCTACGCCGAGGCGTATATGCCGAACGTCGGACCGCAAGGCACGTCGGTGAAGGTGGGCCGGTTCGCCACCCACATCGGGTACGAGCTGGTGCAGGCCGTGGATACGCCGTTCGTGTCCCGGTCGTACATGTTCCAGACGAACCCGTTCACCCACACCGGGGTGTGGGCCACCACCCCACTGAACGACACCTGGACGGTGTCCAACGGGCTCGCGACGGGGGCGGACACGTTCATCGACCCGGCCAACCGGCTGACCTACCTCGGCCAGGTGAAGTGGGCCCCGAAGGACGGCAAATCGACCATCGCCTTCAACACGATGGTGACGGACCCGACCTACGACACGAAAGAGGCGTTCACCTTCTACAACTACTACGGTTTCCTGGGGACGCACCAGTTCACCGATAAACTCAGCTACGTCCTCGACATCGGCTATTCGCACACCCGCAACGCCCCGCTGGCCAACGGCACCACCGGGTTCGCCAACTGGTACGGGGCCGCCCAGTACCTGATCTACGCCCACACCGACAAGGTGACGAGCACCGTCCGGGCGGAGCTGTTCGACGACGCGCAAGGGGTCCGCACCGGCACCAGCGGGCTGTACACCGAAGTCACCTACGGGGTGCAGTGGAAGCCGGTGGACTGGCTGTACCTGCGGCCGAGCGTCCGGTACGACCACAACGTCAACGCCCCGTTCGAGGGGAACCGCAACCTGTGGGGCGGGTCGATGGAGTGCATCGTCCGCTGGTGAATCGCGACCTCTCTTGTTAGCCCGCCGCGCGAGCAAGGGGCGTGAGGCTGTGGGGGACACGGTGACACCACGCCCCATAGTGGTTTGCCTCTCTTGTTAGCCCGCCGCGCGAGCAAGGGGCGTGAGGCTGTGGGGGACACGGTGACACCACGCCCCATAGTGGTTT
>JBBRUO010000535.1:0-4542 GCA_038247725.1 Gemmatales bacterium | reverse complement strand
GCGCATCCCCCGGTTTGCGCGCGAATGGCGACTATGTAAAGCAACGGAGGCGCGGCGACCCACCGCCGGAAAATTCTCGCACCCGTTGCAGTGCCGTTGTACCCATCGTTCCCCTGCGAATCGCCACGGTTTCCGCGCCGGCCGTAATCGCCTTCGGCACGAACGGTGCAATCACTCGGTGGTCCCCAACGCCCCGAGGATTCGCCATGTTCGCCCGATTGGTCGCCGGGGCAGTCGCCCTGGCGTGGACCGCCGTCGCGCCCGCCGCCGAGATCAGCATCCTGAACACCCCCGGCGGGGTGTATAACACCGGCATCGCCGGCTCGACGTACACCTTCCAGTTCAGTCCCGGCAGTCCGGCCGTGTCGCAGACGGCGGGGAACACCTACCCGACCTCCGGGACGGCCGTCACCGCCACGCCGGGGCAGTTCCCGCTGAACCACTACACGAACGGCAACGCGGCCGGCTCGCAATGGATTCTGACGCGGAGCAACGCCGGCGTGAGCGGCGACTTCAGCGACATGAACGGCCGGTTCGTCTTTACCACCACCTTCACCGCGCCGGCCGGCACGTCCGGTGGCGAGATCCTCGGCCGCGTGGCGGCGGACAACCAGGTCCAGGCGATCCTGCTCAACGGCGTGGACTCCGGGTTCGCCGGCGGGCCGATGAGCAGCCCGAGTAACGGCTTCCCCTTCACCCCGTTCAGCGTCACCGGCGGGTTTCAACCGGGGCTGAACACGCTGTCGTTCGTCGTGTGGAACCAGCCGCAGACGGGCGGGAACCCGGTCGGCCTGAACGTGAACCTGCGATCGGCGGTGGTGCATACGCCGGAACCGGCCACCCTCGCCGTCGTCGGGTTGACCTTCGGCGCGGCGGGATTCCGCGCGTGGCGGCGGAAGCGGGCCGGCTGATCGCGTAAGATGCTCCGCATTCCCACGGAGGCCATCCGATGCGAAGCGAAACCGAGAAGATGCTGGCGGGCGAGATGTACGACCCGCTCGACGGCGACCTGGCCCGCGCCCGCGACCGCGCCCGCGACCTGTGTCAGGACTTGAACGCCACCCGCGAGGCGGACAAGGACGAGCGCCGCCGCATCCTCCGCGCGCTGTTCGCCGCTGGCGGGGACGACGTGTGGATTCAGCCGCCGTTCTTCTGCGACTACGGCTCAAACATCCGCCTCGGCAAGAAGTGCTTCTTCAACTTCAACTGCGTCGTCCTGGACGTGTGCGAAGTGACGATCGGCGACTTCACCCTGTTCGGCCCGGCGGTGCAAATCTACGGGGCCACGCACCCGCTGGAACCGGTCCTCCGCCGCACGCAGGAGTTCGGCAAGCCCGTCACCATCGGGTCGGACGTGTGGGTGGGCGGCGGCGCGATCATCTGCCCCGGCGTGACCATCGGCTCGCGGACGGTGATCGGGGCCGGCAGCGTCGTGACGCGCGACATCCCGGACGGCGTCTTCGCCGCCGGCAACCCCTGCCGCGTCCTCCGGGAACTCCCCACCTGAGCCGTCATTTCACATAGATCGGATTGCCGAAGAGCCACGGACGGTATTCGCCGTCGAGTTTGAGCCACGCTTCCAGGCGATACGCCCCGGCCTCCTTCACGGCGAACTCGAACTCGGTTTTGTCCTCGACTTTCGCCACTTCCTTCCCGGCGCGGATCAGTCGCACGCACGCCGGCACCGGCAGTTTCGCGGTGACCTTCAACCCGTCGATCAGCTTCACCGCATCGCCGAAGGTAGCGAGTGGTTTTCCCTCGCTGTCGATGGCGTCGAAGCGGAAGCCGGTCGGGTCGCACATCCAGTCGTGGGACACATACGCTTTGCCCGCCTTGAGCGCCGCGCGGATCGACGCCTCGTCCAACTTAGCCGCGAGGACGTGCGTGCTGCTGTTTCGGAACGAGCGATAGTACGGGTCGAAGTCCAGCTTCACCAGCACGTCGCCCGGCTGGCGGCCCTTCGTCATCTCCCGGATGCCGGGGCGGTTGGCGGCGGTGAACTTCCGCATTTTGTCGTCGGCGTCCACGTTCGTGCCGACCCGCACCGTCTCGGCGTCCAACATCTTGACGAGGAAAATCTGGTTGTGGTGGCAGTCGTTCGCGGCCACGCCGGACAGCCGCCGCGTCTTCGTGCCGTCGTCCCACTTGGTCAGGTACACGCCCGGGTAGTCGCACTGGAACGCCAGCACCTCGTCCGGATATCGCTTCAACGCCGTCTCCAACTCGGCCACCTGTTTCGGGTCGGTCATCATCAATACGAGCGCCAGCAGTGACGGCAGGTCGCGCTTGGCGTCGTAGTGGCGGTTGTAGATTTCCAACCCGGTGAGGCCGTCGAGCGGGTGGCTCTTCCGCTCCTCGATGTGCGACAGGAAGATCAACCCGTCGCCGTCGGTCACGGTGTTGACGAAGTCCATGCCCTTCAGCTCCATCCGCTTCAGGATGGACCGTTCGGGGTACACGAGGAACCCGTTCGTCTCCGAGCCGGGCACGAACAGCACGCCCTCTTTGATCCCGCGCCAGCGGCCGTCGATGAAGTCCTGCGGCGGGCGGTAGTGGTCGGTCAGCAGGACCGCATTGACGCCGGCCTTCTTCGCGTCGGCGAGCATTTCGGGCAGCGTGCCGCCAGTGTGCGACGAGTCCTCGGCGTGCGCGTGCAGGATGCAGCGGAAGTCGGTGACGCCCGGCCGCGCCGGGATCGCCACGCGGAGCTTGGCCAACTTCTCGACATCGGCGTGCACCGCCGCGAGGCGGTCCAGCTTCAGCCGTTCGAGGTTCGAGTGCTTGCGGGGCAGCGGGTCCGCGGCGGACGATGGCAAGTTCCCGACGAGCAGAGCCAACACGATAGCGGCGATGCGGGACAGGTGATCCACAGGGAAGTCCGCTGAGAGGAATGGCGGGCAAGCGGTTGGGAAGACCGTCCGCCCGCCACGAGATCGCACCAAGCCTGTGGTATGCCTCACAGATCATTCTAGTGCTGTTACCATGACGTAGTTCCTCATGGTGTCACCGACGCCGACCATCGGCGTCGTCTCGACCTTGACCCGAGGTCGGTTCGGGTCGCGGATTCTTGGGTCAGCGATGCAGGCCGTTCTCGCGATCTCGAACTTGTCGTGCAGGCAGTAGACCCACCGACCGGACTTCATGACCTGGAGCTGATTGTAATCCGCTACCTGATCCAGTGTCAGCGGCGCAGTTCTGGAATCCAGACTCTTCCAGTCTTTGAAGTGACCACGTTCCAGGATGAGTAAGAGATGTCGGGCGTCCAGAGGGAATGCGAACTCGATGCCAGGGTCTCGAACGCCGACCAACCACCTATCTCCGTCCTTTCGGTTGGCACGGCGGACAACGGGGTGATCCGAGGTGTAGAGCGGACGACCGGTGTTATTGATCCCGATAACCCAAATGTGGCGGTCAAGATCTCTCGCCATTCGCAGGATGACATCTGGGTCGAGCATTTGCTCTGCTTGGATCGCCGGCATGCCAGTTTCTGGAAACGTCACTCGTACCTTCAGATCCTCACCTGGAAAATTCAGTTTGATCAGGTCGTTGGCGTGTGTCTGCCCCAACTGGTTCAAGGCTGCGTGGAGGGTGTCGCGGTGTGTTCGGGTCCGCATCCATTGGAGTGCGACGAAAGGAGAGAAGTACGTCAACTGTTCGTGAGTGATGTTGTCTGCATCGGCGCTTGCGATCAACGCGGACAGCCTCGGTGCCCACTCGGTTTCCAGTTCTCCAAGCTTCCTCTCGATTGCGTTGACCGGAACTGGTTCGGTTGTACTGCCGGGGGGAACTTCGTAGAAGAACGACTCTTGCGCTGCTGCGTAGATGGTCGTCGGGTAACTTCTGTCCTGAAGCTTGTCGTAGCAGAACAGCTTTTGCGAGGGAGTTGCGAATCCTCGGAGATAAAGCTGCGGCACATAGTGCTGTGCCCGAGTTCGTTGGTGCTTGGCTGGCATGGGATCGCCCCAGGAAAAGTCGATCAGTTGACTGACCGGCAAGGCAGTTGACAATCGATCAGAGCACAAGGTTCGCTTTCGTTCTCGGTCCGAATAGGAAATGAGCCGCTCCCATTGGGTGCGGCTCGTCGGTTTCGTCGCTCACGCATCCGGCACCGGTCTCACGTCAAACCCTTGATCGGGTCGGCCCCTTCGACGCCGACCAGCTTCTGGTCCAGGCCGCTGTAGAAGTAGCTCAGCCGGTTCGGGTCCAGGCCCATCTGGTTCAACACCGTCGCGTGCAGGTTCTTGACGTGGTACTTGGCCCCGTCCGGCTGCGCGCCCAGGTCGTCCGTCTTGCCGACGGTGGTGCCGCCCTTGATGCCGCCGCCGGCCAGCCACATCGTGAAGGCGTAACTGTTGTGGTCGCGGCCGGTCCCCTTGGCGTACTCAGCCGTCGGCTGCCGACCGAACTCGCCGCCCCACACCACGATGGTGCTGTCCAATAGGCCGGATCGCTTCAGGTCGGCTAGCAGCCCGGCGATGGGCAGGTCGGTGTTGCCGGCGTGCTTGGAGTGGTTCGCCACCATGTCCCCGTGCGCGTCCCAGT